>CAMNYG010000161.1 GCA_946570335.1 uncultured Dietzia sp.
TCTGGTGCGCTGCCGTCAGAGATCGCGGACGCACCGGAAACGGAGGTGGGCGGTGGCTGAATCGTCGGTGCTCGAGGACCTCGCCGCCACACGGTACCGGTAGCAGTACGAGGCGTGGCACAGGTACGACCCGCCTCGCATGACCCGACGGTCTCCGCCCTCGGGTCCGCGGCCGGGGGTGAGGTCCGAGAGCTCGTCGGCCGAAGGCCCCTGAGGGTCGACCGTCCCGGACACCGCGTACCAGCCGGGGTCGAACCGGTCCGCACACCACTCCCACACGTTGCCGACCATCTGGTGCAGTCCGTAGGCGTTGGGCCGGAACGTGCGGACCGGTGCGGTCGTGAGATACCCGTCGTCCAGGGAGTTGTGTGAGGGGAACCGGCCCTGCCACACGTTGAGGTTCCAGCGCCCCCGCGGAGTGAGTTCGTCACCCCACGGGAAGCGGGCACCCGGCAATCCACCGCGTGCCGCGTACTCCCACTCGGCCTCGGTCGGCAGCCGGGTCCCGGCCCATTCGCAGTAGGCGACCGCGTCGTTCCACGACACGTGGACCACCGGATGGTTCTGCAGGTCGGTGATCGAGCTCCGGGGCCCGCCCGGGTGCCTCCAGTCCGCACCCCGCACCGCGATCCACCACGGCGTGGTGTCGAGCTGATGCAGCACGTCGGCGGGGGCGGCGTCCACGGCGAGGTGGAACACCGCCGAGATCCCGATCTGCTCGGCTTCGGTGACATGCCCGGTGTCCTTGCAGAATGTCGCGAACTGGGCGTTGGTCACCGCCGTCTCGTCCATCCGGAACGCGGCCAGGGTCACCTCGTGCACCGGCAGTTCGCCGTCGTCGGGATAGCCCTCGTCGTGATGGTCGCCCATCAGGAACGAGCCTGCGGGGATCAGCTTCTGGCGGCGCGAGCGCCCGGCTCCGGCCCCACGCCCGGCTGGACCCGGCCACGGTATCGCCTCCGGATCGGTGCCCCGTGCTGGACGGGAGGAGGAGTCGCCCGGACCGAGCGGGCCGGAGGGGGCGCAGCACGAGCTCGTCGTCATCACTTCTCCTCGCCCGCGCCGGTCGGCCCGGTGGAACCCGTCACGACCCGCGCGATGAGGTCTGCCATCCGCGCGTCGACCCCCTCGCGCTGCTGCGGGGTGAACTCCAGTACCTCCATGATCTGCTCGCGCAGCACGGGCCAGGAGTAGATGACCGTGAGCGCCATCGCGAGGCCGAGCTCATCGGACGGCGGGGGAGAGGTCATCCGGGCCACCGCGCGGGCCGGGCGGTTCGAGGCGTCGATCAGGGGGCGCCCCACCGCGCCGGGATCGAGTGAGAGCCAGAGCAGCAGGCGGCTGAAGTCCGGATTGGCGGTGGCGCCCAGCAGCATGGTGCGGATCGCGGCACCCGCGTCGTCGTGAACGTCGATCCGGGCCGAGCCGTGGCGCAGGCCCGACTCGAGGACGGCCGCCAGCAGGTCGTCCTTGTTGCCGATGTGGCGATGGATCAGGCCGAGATTCACCCCGGCGGCCTCGGCCACCTCCCGCAACGGGGCGCGCGGTCCGCGGGCGGCGAACACCCGGCGGGCGGTGCCCAGGACGGCTCGGCGGACTGCCTCGCGACCTGTCGGTTTCTCGGACTTCGACGCATCCATGGACAGAACTGTAGACGAATGTCTACAGTTTGGGGCCAGATCCCCCCGGGCGTCGCCGACGCCCGGCACGGCCCCCTCGGTCGGCCACGCCGACCCCCGGCCCACTGTGTGGCCGAGAAAGGACCCCGAAATGCAGATCACCATCGGTGACCACGAGATCGAGTTCGGCCCCAAGTCGCTCCGACTGAGTGCGGATTCCGCGGAGTCGCCGCCCTACGAGCACCTCGAACTCCGCCCCGTCACCCCTTACATCGGCGCCGAGATCTCCGGCGTCGACCTGGCCGACCCCACCCCGGATCAGATAGACGAGCTCAAGCGCGCCCTCCTGGAACGCAAGGTCCTGTTCTTCCGCGACCAGCAGCACGTCACCGCACGCCAGCACCGGGACTTCGCCGCACACTGGGGCGACCTCGAGGTGCATCCGATGCTCGCGCAGGGCGAGATCCCCGAGGTCGTGCGATTCGATCGCGGACACGACAACCCCGGCAACGAGAACATCTGGCACGTCGACGTCTCGTGGCAGCAGCGCCCGCCGCTGGGATCGGTCCTGCGCGCCATCGATGTGCCCGACGCCGGAGGCGACACCCTGTGGTCCGACATGGGCAACGCCTACGACGCCCTGCCGGATCACATCAAGGCGCGCATCGACGGCCTGACCGCCACGCACGATTTCACGCCGTCGTTCGGCCTGGCGATGACGCCCGAGAAGCTGGCCGAGATGCAGAAGACCTACCCGCCACAGCATCATCCGGTCGTTCGTACGCACCCCGAGACCGGCCGGAAGCTGCTGTTCGTCAACAGCCTGTTCACCACCCATATCGACGGGATCGACCCGGTCGAGGGGAAGGAACTGCTGCGGCGGCTGATCGACCAGGTGAAAATGCCCGATTTCCAGGTGCGACTGCGCTGGGCGCCCGGCACCGTGGCGTTCTGGGACAACCGCGCCACCCAGCACTACGCATGTAGTGACTACTTTCCGAACCGCCGCGTGATGGAGCGGGTCGCGATCGTGGGAGACGTGCCCGCATGACGGACTCCGCCCCCGACCTCGACCGCCACGTCCTGCCCGCACGACGCCTCACCGGTCGGATCCCGGTGGAGATGGACCGCAGACACCAGCAGGACTCCTTCCCCGGGGCCGAGCAGGTCCGCGCCCCTGACGGCGCGCCCAACATCCTCCTCGTCATGCTCGACGACGTGGGCTTCGGCACCTCCTCGGCCTTCGGCGGCCCGTGCCGCACGCCAACGATCGAGCGGCTGGCCCGAGACGGCGCCGGCTACACGCGATTCCACACCACGGCCCTCTGCTCGCCGACGCGTGCCGCCACCCTGACCGGCCGAAATCATCACAGTGTCGGTATGGGTGTGATCTCCGAGATGGCCACGCGCGCCCCTGGTTACACCGGGGTCCGTCCCGACTCGGCCGCCACCGTCGCCCGGGTGCTGCGCGGCAACGGCTACGCCACCGGCGCGTTCGGCAAGATGCACCAGACCCCACCGTGGGAGACCACCGCGGCCGGGCCGTTCGACCGCTGGCCCACAGAGGAGGGGTTCGACACCTTCTACGGGTTCCTCGGCGCGGAGGCCGACCACTTCGTGCCGGTCCTGTACGACGGCCGGCGACAGGTTGATCCACCGCGCACCCCGGAGGAGGGCTACCACCTCACCGAGGACCTGGTGGACCGCGCCATCGCGTGGACCGACGAGCTCGGCTCCGTGGCCCCCGATCAGCCATGGTTCTGCTACCTGCCGTTCGGCGCGGTCCACGCGCCGCTGCACGTGCCCGAGTCGTACCGCGACCGGTACGTCGGCGAGTTCGACGACGGCTGGGACGCGCTGCGCGAGCGCACCCTCGCCCGCCAGAAGGAGCTCGGCGTGGTGCCACGGGACACCACCCTGGGGCCGTGGGCGCCGGGTCTGCCGCACTGGGACGAGCTCGACGACGACGAGCGCCGCGTCGCGACCCGCCTCATGGAACTGTACGCCGGGTTCCTCGAGCACACCGACGACCAGGTGGGCCGCATGATCGACCACCTGCGGACCACGGGCGCGCTGGAGAACACGCTCGTCCTCTACATGGTGGGGGACAACGGGGCTTCGACCGAGGGCGGCCGACTGGGCGCCTTCAACTACCTCGCCGGGCTCAACGGCATCCCGTCGACCACCGAGGAGATCCTGGAGAACTGGGATGCCCTCGGCGGGCCGGGCTCGTACCCACACTTCCCGTCCGCCTGGGCGGTGGCGCTCAACACGCCGTACCAGTGGGCCAAGCAGGTCGCCTCGCACTACGGCGGCACCCGCAACGGTCTGGTCGCGCACTGGCCGGGGCGGATCGCCGAGCCCGGGCGCCTGCGTCACCAGTGGCACCATTGCGTGGACATCACGCCCACCATCCTCGAGGCGGCCGGGCTTCCGATGCCGCACACGGTGGACGGGGTGGCGCAGAAGCCGCTGGAGGGCGTGGGCATGGCGTACACCTTCGCCGAGCCCGACGCGCCTGACCGGCACACCACGCAGTACTTCGAGATCTTCGGCAACCGCGGGATCTACGACCGCGGCTGGACCGCGGTGTCCGTCCAGCGTGCGCCGTGGCTCATGGCCACCGGGGGCGTGGAGCTGACCCCGCTCTCGGACAGCAGCTGGGAGTTGTACGACACGACTGTGGACTGGTCGCAGTCGCGCGATCTCGCCACCGAGTATCCCGAGATCCTCGAACGGCTCAAGACGAAGTTCATCGCCGAGGCGGCCCGGTATGACGTGCTGCCGCTCGACGACTCGACGGTAGGGCGCCAGGCCGGCGCCGAGAACCGGCCGCCGCACCCCATGGCGGGCCGTTCGTCGATCACGCTGTACCCACACATGGACGGGCTCAACGAGAAGGCCGCGCCGAAGCTGTTCAACCGGGGTTTCCTGCTCTCGGCGTCACTGGACGTCGCCGCGGAGGGCGACCCGTGCGAGGGCGTGCTGCTCAGCCTGGGCGGCCGTTTCGGCGGGATGGCGCTGTACCTGCTCGAGGGCGTGCCGGTGTT
>CAMNYG010000162.1 GCA_946570335.1 uncultured Dietzia sp.
TCTCTGACCGAGTTCAGGATTCGCTGGTCGGTGCCGGCGCAGAGCCGGGATCCGCCGCGGCGCGGCTCAGTCTTTCCGCCAGCGCGCCGAGCCGCAGTCGCAGGACGTCGGGCGACTCCACAGTGAACGGCGCGGGTACCCGTGCGAGGATCCACGCCAGGTCATCCAGTTCCGCGGCTCCGGTCGTCAGTCGGCAGGCCGGGCCGTCGGGATGCCCCTCGTCCCGGATCGGCGTGACCGTGCCGTAGGGCGGCGGGAAATACTCGATCACCTGGTCCGCCGGCGCATACACCACAACACTGGCCCGATGCTCGTACGGCGCCGTGGTGACCGAATGCTGCACGTGCACAGCCGGATCAGGGACGGTCGGGCGGGGCGTGAACCGCCAGCGGGTCCGGTGCGAGGCATGGATCCGATCCAACCGGAAGGTGCGCCAATCGCCCCGGTCGAGATCGAAGGCCAACAGATACCAGCGCCGGCCGAGTACCACGATCCGATACGGCTCGACCCGGCGCTCACTCTCCCTGCCGACCCGGTCCCGGTAGTCCAATCTCACCTGTTCGGCGCCTCGGACGGCGTGCCCCAGCGCGATGAGCAGCTCGGGCTCCACCGGAGTTCCCGTACCGGGGACCGTGATCATCGACTCGGTGACGTCCGCGACGCGCTCTCGCAGCCGGCCGGGCATCACCTGGTCGAGCTTGGTCAGCGCCCCCAACGCGTGCTCACCGACCCCGGCCACGGCGCCCCCAGCCGCCAGGCGCAGGGCGATGGCCACGGCCACGGCCTCCCGGTCGTCGAGCAACAGGGGTGGCAACCTACGGCCGGACCCCAACCGGTATCCGCCGCCGACCCCACGCTCCGACTCCACCGGATAGCCCAGGTCACGTAGCCGATCCACATCCCGTCGGACGGACCGGATCGTCACGCCGAGCTCCGCCGCCAACTCGGCGCCCGTCCACACAGACCGACGTTGGAGCAGGTCCAACAAGCTCAGCACTCGCTGGGTGGTGGGCGTGCGGTCTGCGGTCATGGCGAAAGTCTGCCACCGACAGAGGACAGACCCTGTCCTCTTGGGCTGTCATGCTGCATCCACATCGATCACACGACCCACCCCTGGAGACGACCACCTCTCCGGACGACCACCCGGCAAAGGAATGACACCGTGAGCACCAACAACCCCCTCGACTGGACCGCCCTGCTGGTCGACCAGCTGGAATTCCACTGGAACGGCCACCTCCGCCCGCGCCTGGAGGGCCTGACCGACGAGGAATACCACTTCTCCCCGGCCCCGGACGAACTGACCTGGGACGTGCGACCGCGGGGCACCGGGCACGCCCAGATGCAGGGCGGCGCTGGCGACTTCACCATCGACTTCGCCCATCCTGAACCCACCCCGGCACCGCTGACCACTATTGCGTGGCGGATCGGCCACGTCGTCGTCGGGGTCCTGGGCGCCCGCTGGCACTCCCACTTCGGCGGCCCACCGTACGACTACATGACCCACGAGTTCCCCGGCGACGCCGCCGGCGGACTGGCCCAGCTCGACCACACGTACGCCGGCTGGATCGAGGGCGTGCGCGGCCTCGGCCCCGAGAGTCTGGCCGCCCCGGTCGGGCCCGCCGAGGGCCCCTGGGCCGACGCCCCCATGGCCACGCTCGTCCTACACATCAGCCGCGAGGTCATCCACCACGGCGCGGAAATGTGCCTACTGCGCGACCTCTACGCCACCACGCGCTGACCACCAGCTGACCACCATCCACCTGATCGATACCGCCGACACACAGGAGCAGTCATGCCCTTCTTCCCCGCCACCTCCCCCACCGAACGCGAGAACCTGATCGAGTGGATCGATGTGGCGCTCACCAACGCCCGGTCGATCGTCACCGGCCTGACCGCCGACCAGCTCCGAACCCGCCCGATCCCCTCCAGCGAACTGACACTGGGCTGGCTGATCCTGCACATCGGTGAGGTCGCCGAAGGCTGGCTGGGGCGGGCCGCCGCCGCGCCAGGACCGCTCGAGACCGGGCGCACCCTGACCGAGTCGTTCGAGTACGCCGCAACCGTCAACCACGTGTCACCGGACGCGACCGCCGAGGAGGTGTTGGCCGAATACGACCGCCGGCACGCCGCGGCGCTGGAGCACCTGCGCTCCGCCGACCTCGACGCGGCGGTACCCGTGCCCACCGAGATGCCGTGGTTCCCCGCCGACCTGCCCGCGTTCAACGGGCGCTGGGCGGCGCTGCACACGATCGCCGAGATCGAACGGCACAGTGGGCACGCCGACATTCTCCGCGAGGCTGTCGACGGCGGGACGATGTACGACCTCATCGCCCGCGACCAGGGAATCGACATGTCCTACATCGGAGAGTGGTTCGCCACACACCCCGAGGTCCCCGCCCCGCAGTGGTGACCCGGGGATCGTCCCGCAGGGGTGGAGACGTGGTGAGCGAACCGGGGTGGGATAAGACGGCGGGTCAGCCGCCCCATCCGGCGAATCGCGCGAACTGCCCCTCGATCATCGTCGCCACGATGCCGGGCTCCGGGATGAGCCCGGCATCGGTGGCGATACCCACCGTCACCTGACCGTTGTAGCTGTAGATGCAGATCCCCAGGCTCTGGTCACCGGTCATCGGCACCCAGCCGAGCAGCCCAGCCACCGGCGTCCCCGCGATCCGCACCATCGACGTGGGACCCGGCACCGACGTCAACTGCCCGATGGACTTGTTGGCCACCACATCGACCAGCGCGTTGGTCACTCCCACCGGTACCACGGCCGCCGCGCTGACCATCGCCGCATACGTCACATGCGGCTCGAACGAGTACCGGACCCGCACCATCGACTCCGTGATCTCGTCGATGAGCGTCTGCGGGTCATCGATCCCCAACGGGAGGCGGAGCAGGATCAACGTGATGTGGTTGCCCAGATGAGTGGGCGGCCCCTCGTCCACCGGCGCCACGGACATCGGGATCATCAGATTGATGTCGGCCAGCGGCTCGTCACCCTGCGACCGGAGGTACTCGGTCAACGCCCGGGAGACCGCCGCGATCATCACGGTGGTGACGGTCGTGTCGTGAACCTCGGCCACCCGCTTGACCGCGGCGAGGTCGA
Organism: uncultured Dietzia sp.; assembly: GCA_946570335.1. GTDB lineage: Bacteria > Actinomycetota > Actinomycetes > Mycobacteriales > Mycobacteriaceae > Dietzia. The sequence goes on from CAMNYG010000162.1 coordinate 3,110, forward strand.
TACCGGAGAGCCACGAGACCTTCTTCTCGGCACGGGCACGCCCGCTCCACGACCTGGAGGCCGTCCTCGGCTCCCACAGGAGACGGAATATCGACCGGTAGGTGTTGGCGGCCGTGTTGTCCGGCGAGACCGTCGACGCCAGCGACTCCACCACGCGGGTGGGCACACGTGTGAGCCCGAATCCCGGCGCTGTGACGTCCTTGACCAGCTTCGTCAGGGTCATAGGGAACGCGATCGCGGCCCCGGTCAACCCCTTGGCGAGGCCGAACGAATCGCGGGCCATCACGACCCCGGCCTCAGAGGCGGTCTGCAGAATCCCACCCCGCGGGCTCAGGTTCCTGCCCACCGCGGGAGGTGCACCGTCCTCGTCATCCAGCTCGCACATACTGAGGATCAGCTGCGTCAACCGCACACCGTCCACGACGCCGTGCTGGACGCGGAACAGCAGCAGGGCGCCCTCCTGTCCGCGCTCCTCCGTGTGGAAATTCTCGATGTACTCGACGCTCCACAGCGGTCGCCCCTCGGGCAGCGGGACACTCATCCGTGCCGAGATATGGGCCTCGGCCGACTCTTGGTCCCCGGGCTCGGGGAGACGGCTGCGAGTGATGTGGTGCTCGATGTCGAATTCCGGGTGTTCCACCCAGTACCACCGGCGTCCACGCCGCTTCGGCACGCTCCGGAACACCGGGTACACGCCGGCCACATTCTCGTCGATGACCCGGGTGAGCGCCTCCCAGTCCGGCACCTGCGCGAACCACACCACCGAGTTGATGTACATGAGGTTGTCCGGCCGATCCAGCAGCAGCCACAGCTGATCCCGCGGTGGGATCCTGACCCCGTTCTTCGCCGCCATCGCGTCGGCCCCCTCGATCGCCAGCCCGTCCACTTCGGCTGCGCACCAGGCTTCATGGGCCCGTACGTCACTTCAGGCTAGAACAGCGTGGCCATCCGGCACGTCGTAACGGGTGAGCGCGGCGCAGCAGAACCGCTACGACGACGACCGTGCCCAGTCGTGGTCGGGGGCCACCTGCGACACCGCGTCCCGGAGCCATTCGCGACGCCGCGGCCCCAGGAGCGGTAACGCCTGCCCGGTGTCGCGGATGTCCTTGCCGCGCACCTGTGCGTACTTCATGAACAAGACGATCTCGGGTTGGAGATAGCGCAGTCCGCCGTCGGTCCAGGTGGCCTCCTCGAGGCTCATGGCCTGACCGGGGAGCTTCTTGTTGGTCCACAGCCCGTCGCGGAACGGCGTCAACGGGACGTCAAGGACCCACGGCGAGCGAGCATCGGCCCTGACCCAGATGTGGCTGGTCGGTCGGATCTCCCGGAAACGATGGTCGAACGGACGCAACCAGCCGTCATCCATGTTCCACGTGGTCCACCCCCCGGTCCGCGAGGAACCGGCGGAGAGACCCGGCATCCGCGGCGTCGATCGAGATGTCCATGTCCTCGTGCGACCGGCCGATCCCCGTGAACGCCTCGAGTGCCCAGCCGCCGACGATCCACCACGGCCTGTCGAATCCACGCAGGAATTCGACGACGGAGGTCGGG
>CAMNYG010000163.1 GCA_946570335.1 uncultured Dietzia sp.
AGGCCAGGTAGCGCATCGACCCCAGTGGCAGCGCGCGGCAGCCCTGGACGGGCCGCGCCTCGCTGGTCACCGCGGCCATCACCTCGCTGCGGCGCAGCAACTGGATGGACAGGGACTCGTCCTCGCGTCGGACGTCGAACGTCACGCGGCCGCCCGGGTGGACCTCCGTCATGGCGTCGAGGAACCAGGTCGCCAGCGAGTCCGAGTTACAGGCCACCGCCAGCGCGACGTGGTCCCGGCCCGGGTCCGCGGCACCGAGTTCGCCGGCCAGGGACTGCTCGAGGTGCAGCATCTGGCGGGCGGTCCGCAGCACGATCTCGCCCGATTCCGTGGCCGTGATCGGCCGTTCGCGTCGGAGAAGGATGCGACCGGAGGAATCCTCGAGCGCGCGGATGCGCTGGGACACCGCCGATTGCGTGATGTGCAGCTGCGCGGCGGCCGCCTCGAACGAGCCGAGGTCCACCACCGCGGCCAGGGTGCGGAGCTGATCGAGCTGAAGTGCAGGCATAAGTACGACTGATGCTAGTTGAAATACAGTAGTGGCACTACTGGTCTGGGTGGTTCTAGCTTGGGTCCTCGTGACCACCACTTCAACACTTGTCATGGGTGCCGGCATGGGGCTCGGCCTCATCGTCGCCGTCGGCGCGCAGAACGCCTATGTCCTCCAACGGTCGATCCGCGGCGATGTGCGGATGGCCCCGATCGTCGCGTTCTGTGTGGCTTCCGAGGCTGCGCTCATCCTGCTCGGTGTGCTCGGCGTGGGCGCGCTGGTCGAGGCGGCACCCGGGGCGATCTCGGTGATGACCTGGGTCGGTGTGCTGTTCCTACTGGTCTACGGCGGGTTCGCGGCGTACCGGGCGATCCGGCCCGGCGTGGGACTCTCCACGGACGGGGACTCGCGAATCCCGTCCACCCTGGGGGCGGTTGCCGCGTGTGCGGCGTTCACCTGGCTCAACCCGCACGCGTACCTCGACTCCGTGGTGTTTCTCGGCACTCTCGCCAACCAGCAGGGCGGCGACCTGCGCTGGGTGTTCGCGGCCGGAGCGTTCCTCGCAGGCATCGCGTGGTTCTCGCTCATCGGATTCGGTGGCAGGGTGCTGCGCGGGGTGTTCTCCCGGCCCGGCGCCTGGCGGGCACTCGATGCCGCGATCGCCGTGATGATGCTCGTGCTGGCGATCGGCCTCATCCGTGGCTGACCGGTGTGCCTACCGCTTTCCGATCTGCCGCCGGGGCCCGCATATGCGGATCGGAAAACGGTAGGTGGATCGTCGGTCGGGAGGCCCGGTTGGTGGGCGGCAGCGATGTCCGGCGGGTGGGAGGCCTGAAATACGGAAACGGGTCCGTCACGAGGCGGATGTCGTGACGGACCCGTTCGGCACTGTGCAGCCGTCAGGCCGCGTCCGCGTGGATCACGCGGGGGAGGGTCACTCCTCCTCGGCAGCCTTTGCGGCGTCCTCGGCGGCCTCGCCCTCCGGGGCCTCCTCTTCCTCGGTCTCGAGGTCGGCCTCGGTCGGGGCCTCGATGATGTTGACGAGCAGGGTCTCCGGGTCGGAGATCAGCTCGGCGCCGTCGGGCAGCGTGATGTCGGCGGCGGTGAACTGGGTGCCGGCCTCGACGCCCGCGATCGAGAGCTCGAACTCCTCGGGGATCTTGGTGGCCTCGACCTCGATCTCGATGAAGTCGGCATCCGTGGTGACCAGCGTGCCCGGGGCGGCGTCGCCGGTGACGAGGACCGCGATCTCCACGATGACCTTCTCGCCCTTCTTCACGACGAGGAGGTCGGTGTGCTCGATGATGCGGGTCAGCGGGTGCACGTCGATCTGCTTGGGCAGCGCGAGCTGCTCCTCGCCCTCGATGTCCAGCGTCAGCAGGGCGTTGGTGCCCGCGTGACGCAGGATGGCGGCAAAGTCGAGAGCGCCGAGCAGCAGGTGGCGGGGCTCGGTCTTGTGGCCGTACAGCACCGCGGGCACCTGGCCCTCGCGGCGGGCGCGGCGAGCGGAGCCCTTGCCGAACTCGGTGCGGACGGTGGCGCTGATCTTGTTCTGCTCGTTCTGGGGAGCCATGCGATGACCTCTTTGTGGTGACTGCTTTCCGGCTCGGCGCGAAGCGCACCCCACGGAAAGGACCAGAGGTGATCGCGTCGATAACGGAGCGACCACACGGGTCCTCCCTCGCCGAGATGACCCGCTCAGCCTACCGCTGCGGTATCCGACGTCCCAAATTCGGGTCGAGGGTCCGCGGACTCGGCCCCGGTCCCGAACTGATGCCACCGCTCGGGACGGTGCGGCGGACGACGACCAGCGGACGACGCGCGTACGGGCTTTCAGCCCCGCTGGCGTTCGGCGTTGCGCACGAACTCGCGGCAGAGCTCGGGAGACTTGTCCCCGTTCGCGTCGTCGACCCCGCTGTTGACGTCGATCCCGAACGGCCCCACCTGCTCGGCGGCGGCCGCCACGTTGCCGGGATTCAGACCGCCCGCGAGGATGACCGGGGTCCCGGTGGGGGCGACGGCCTCGACGATCCGCCGGCTGATCGACCAGTCATGGGTCTTACCTGTCCCTCCGAGCCGATCCTCGGACCGCGAATCCAGCAGCAGCGCGTCGCAGTGCGCAGCGGCCTCGAGCGCGTCCTCGACGGCCTCGTCGCCGGAGACGTGGACGGCCCGCAGAACCTTGCGGCTGCCCGCGCGCGCCTTGACCTCCTTGAGCGTGGAGAGCGTGACGATCCCGTGCACCTGGATGGTGTTGACCCCGGTGCGGTCCGCCAGATCGAGGATGGCATCCGGGGTGTCCCGGTGGGTCACCAGGACGGTGGAGACGAACGGGGGAGCGGCCTGCGTGATACGCCGCGCCAGCTCCGGGGTCACCTCGTCCTCGCTGCGGTGGTTGATCCCGCAGATCAGGCCGATGGCGTCCGCACCGGCCTCGAGCACCACCCGGAGATCGTTCTCGCTGCGGATGCCACAGATCTTCGTCCTCATGGCGCTCAGAGAATCTCCTCGACCGCGGCCGTGGGCCGGGCCATCCGGGTGCCCTTGTCGGTCACGACGAACGGACGCTCGATGAGCCGCGGGTGCGCGACCATCGCCTCGAGCAGTTCGTCGTCGGAGGCCTCGAGCAGACCGAGCTCGGTGAACTCGGCCTCCTTCACCCGCACCGCCTGCCGCACCGTCAGCCCGGCATCGGAGATGAGGGTGCGCAGCTCCTCGACGGTGGGTGGGGTGTCGAGGTATTTGATGATGGTCGGCTCCACCCCTCGTTCCCGGAGCAGTTCCAGCGCCTGCCGGGACTTCGAGCAGCGGGGGTTGTGGTAGATCGTGGCGTCCATCGCGGCCCTGCCTACGCCGAACCGTTGAACAGGCTGGTCACCGAGCCGTTCTCGAAGACCTCGTGGATCGTCCGAGCCAGCAGCGGCGCGATGGACAGCACGGTGAGGTTCTCGAAGCGCTTCTCCGGCGGGATCGGCAGCGTGTCGGTGGTGATGACCTCCTTGGCGCCGCAGGAGGCGAGACGCTCGGCGGCCGGGTCGGAGAAGATGCCGTGGGTACAGGCGATGATGACGTCGCCGGCACCGGCGTCCTTGAGGACCTTGACGGCGCCGGCGATGGTGCCACCGGTGTCGATCATGTCGTCCATGAGGACGCAGGTACGGCCCTCGACGTCACCGACGACGCGGTTGGACTTGACCTGGTTGGGCACGTTCGGGTCGCGGGTCTTGTGGACGAAGGCCAGCGGGGCGCCGTCGAGGGCGTCGGCCCACTTCTCGCCCACCTTGACGCGACCGGCGTCGGGGGAGACCACCACGATGTTGTCCGTGCCGTAGTGCTGGCGGACGTAGTCCGACAGCTGGCCCTGGGCGTGCATGTGGTCGACCGGGCCGTCGAAGAAGCCCTGGATCTGGTCGGTGTGCAGGTCGACCGTGATGATGCGGTCGGCGCCAGCGGCTTTGAGCAGGTCGGCCACGAGGCGGGCGGAGATGGGCTCGCGTCCGCGGTGCTTCTTGTCCTGGCGGGCGTACGGGTAGAACGGCAGGATCGCGGTGATGCGCTTGGCGCTTCCGCGCTTGAGCGCGTCGATCATGATGAGCTGCTCCATGATCCACTTGTTCAGTGGAGCCGGCGCACTCTGCATCACGAAGGCGTCGCAGCCCCGGACGGATTCCTCGAACCGGACGAAGATCTCGCCGTTGGCGAAGTCGCGGGCGGTCTGCGGGGTGACCTCGACCCCGAGCTCGGCGGCCACCTGCTCCGCGAGTTCAGGGTGTGCCCGCCCTGCGAAAAACATCAGGTTCTTCTTGTTGTCGATCCACTCGCTCACAGCGTGCGCCCGTCCTTCTGAGAGTCGTTCCGGGTTCGAAGGGCGGCCGCGGCCGAGCCGGAGTCCGGTCGGTTCTCGATCACCCAGTCGTCGATGTTCCTCTGCCGTCCGCCGGACACCGCGAGAGCACCGGGCGGGACGTCGTCCTTGATCACGGTACCGGCGCCCGAGTATGCGCCGTCCCCGACCGTCACCGGAGCCACGAACATGGTGTCCGATCCCGTTCGGCAGTGATCGCCGATCACTGTACGGCTCTTGTTCACCCCGTCGTAATTGACGAAGACACTCGATGCCCCGATATTGGTGTGCTCGCCGATCGTGGCGTC
>CAMNYG010000164.1 GCA_946570335.1 uncultured Dietzia sp.
TCTCGCCGACCGCCGAGCGTGACGAGCCCTCGATCGTGCGCAGCGCGTCGGCCGCACCGTCCGGATTCCGGCCCATCACCCGACGCGCGGCGGCGGCCTGGACCCCGATCGCCGCGATGTGATGGGCCACCACGTCGTGCAGCTCACGCGCGATACGCAGTCGCTCCTCGGTGACCCCGGCATCCCGCAGTGCCACCGCCTGGCGCTCGATCGTCCTGGCCTGCTCGACCAGCGCGGCCTGGCGGTGTGCCGAGCGCCATGCGCTGATGCCGAGCGCGGCGGCGCCGCCGAAGTAGACCACGTTGATCAGCGCGGTGTAGACGAGATACGACGGCACCGCGGGAAAGATGCCGCTGGCCGGATCGGCCTCGGCGACCTGGTCCAGGATCTGCTGCATGCCCGAACCCAGGGCCAGGTACCAGGCCATCCACACGCCCAACGCCGCCGCGATGCCTGCCGCGACCCCCACCAGTGCGCGGCGGTCCCGCGCCCAGGCCACGCAAGAGTAGACCGCCACGAAATACAGCACCTGCTGCGACAACTGCCCCATGACGACCGGCATCACACTGCCCAGGATCAACAAATGTAGAGTCGCCGCGATCCCCGTGGTGAGCGGGAACCTGCGACGGATCGCCAGCAGCGCCGCCGCGGTGGCCATCGACAGGTACTGGCCCCAGATCGGCGAGGATTCCCCGTCCAGAACGCCCATGCTGCGCAGGATCTCGATGCCCAGCGTCGAGCACGCGAACATCACCACGGCGAGCGTGACGTCGGCGCGGAGATAGCCGGGCGGAAGCGGACGGATCCACGGGTCCTCGGCGTCGAAGAGGCGGTTCAGGCGGGACCACACGGCTACGAGCCTAATCGGCCGGGGACGGTCATACCGTGAGCGCGTGGCACCCGCGAGGTCGTCATACGGCGCCCGCACCTCCTGGCCACCGTGCGCGGGAGCACCGGACGTCAGGTGAGGTGGTCGTACTCGCCGCTGGCCCACGCCGCGTACCGCTCGGCAGACCGCTGCACAGCGTCCCGGGCATCGCGGGGGACGCAGCCGCCGAAATTGCTGTAGATGCGGTCGAAATCGTAGCGGCAGACGTGCTCGGCGATCCGCCGGACCACGGCCCCCGACAGCGGGATCCAATTGGGGAACGAGCGCATGAACGTCACCCACCGCGGGTCGGCGACCGAGCCGATCGTGTCGCCCGTGAACAGCACCCCGTCGCCGTCCGGGGCGGTCCAGTGCACCACCGCGCTCCCGGGGAAATGCCCGCCCGGCTGAGAGGCGCGGACGCCGGGGACGATCTCGATCTCAGCGTCCCGGTCGGGGGCCACCGAGCCACCACCCCCGACGGACCCGTCGTTCCGTCCGCCCCACACCACCGTGTTGCGGGGCCGCAGTCCCAGCCACTGCTCGTCGGCCGCGGAGATGAACACCGGGCAGTCGCCGAAGGCCTCCGACCACCGCGACTGCACTCCGTACATGTGCGGATGGGAGGCGATGATCGCCGCCAGTCCACCCCGTTCACGCACGGCGGCGACCGACGCGTCGTCGATGAAGTTGGGCACCTCCACCAGGATGTTCCCGTGTCCGGTGCGGACGAGGGCGGGCTTCTGCCCGATGCCGGGACAGTCCTTCTGCACGAGCATGGTCACGCCCGACTCGCGCTCGACGAACTCGATCGATGCGCCTCGCGCCGCCGACTCGGCGGGGCTCGTCCACTGCTGGCCGTCGGAGGGCACGAACTGGCGCTCATCGGCACAGATCGGGCACACCTCCGGAAGCGGCTCCGCCCGCTCGACGCCGCAGGTCGCGCACTGCACGGCCATCCCGTCCGGGCTCACGCCATGTCCCCCTCCGTGTCCACCGGGTGCCAGTCGTGCCCGACCCGCACCTCCAGGGCGCCGTCGGCGGGACTGCGGTCCGGTTCGTCGTCAGAATTCTGAAGGTCGACCGCGGCCTCGAGAGCCTCCTGGGCGGAATCGAACTCGCCCAGATCGATCGTCCTGTCCGGCGTGCGGAATCGATACGTGGACATACCTGCAGTGTCCGCCATTGGGCGGGGTCCCGCATCCGAAGCGTGCTCACCCGGTCGGCGGGGCCAGCCGCCTATCCGTACGCCGCCCGGCCAGCGGAGTGTCCCGGAACAGCGGCCGGATGCCCGGATTGCCCGGCATTCCATCCGCCGTGGTGCCGGGGCGAGCACACTGGGAGGCGGCATCGTCCTACCGAGGAAGGCACACCATGTCGTCATCATCCACCCCGCCCCAGAACGGCACGCCACGCCGCCCCGTCAACGCGGAAGCCGCGCCCCACGGCTACCCCGGCCTCGGCGACGAGCCCGTCGAGGGCGTTCGACTCCTTCGCGCCCCGGCCGTACCCACGGCTGTCGTGCGCGCCGACCACGTGGCCATGTCCACCATCGCCGGCCTATTCGACACGGTCTTCGGCACAGCGTTCCCCGCCGCGTTCGCGAGGGGGCTCAAGCCCGCCGGTGCGGCGTTCGCTCTGTACACGAGCCTGACCGACGGCGCCGATCCCGTGGCTGACGTCGAGATCGGCTTCCCCCTGGACGGGCCCCTGATCGAGCAACTCGACGACGAGCCCGTCGAGGCGGACGGACTTCGCGTGGTGGCCTCCGTGCTCCCCGCCGGCGAGGTGGCCGTGACCAGCCACCTCGGCGGATACGACGGTCTCGGGCGGGCATGGGGCGACTTCCTCGCCGAGATCGGTGCGATGGGGTGGGCGCCGGGCACCCCGTTCTGGGAAACCTACGTGACCGAACCGTCGCCCGACATGGACCCCGCCGACCTGCGGACAGACCTCTACTGCGTGGTGCGCAGGCCCGACGACGCGGCCTGAGAAGCGCGGGCCGGCGCGGCCGGGGCGAGCAGGTCAGGGTCAGGCTGGAGGGCCGGTGCGTTGAGTCGCTGAGGCATCGAACTGGGCGTCGTGTCCTGGGGAAACACTGCACGCAGTGACTCCGCGCGGTGGGGGAGGTGCTGCGCAGCGTGGGGGTCGTGGCGGCGCAGGGCTGGCTCGGCCCGGCGCAGCTACTCCATCTCTTCCAGCGTCCGGCCGGTCGTCTCGGGGATGAACCTGGCCACGAACAGCAGCGACAGCAGCGCAGACACCGCGTAGAAACCGTAGGTGAACGTCAGGCTGAACTCGGCCATAGGCGGGAACGCCGTGGAGACGGCGAAGTTGGCCAGCCACTGCGCGGCCGCCGCCAGCCCCAGCGCGGTGGTGCGGATGCGGTTGTTGAACATCTCGCCCAGCAGGACCCACACCGCCGGGCCCCACGACATGCCGAAGAACACCACGAAGCCGTTGGCCGCGATCAGCGCGATCAGCCCTTGCGTGTCGCCGAGCTGCGGGGCGAGTTCGCCGTCCGGGCCCGCCACCATTGTGGCCTGGCTGAACATTGCCGCCATCACCGCCAGCGACACCGTCATGCCGATCGAGCCCGTCATGAGCAGCCGACGACGCCCGATCTTGTCGATCAGCGCGATCGCCACCACGGTCACCACGATGTTGGTCACCGACGTGATCACAGACTGGGTGAGCGCGTCCTCCTCGGCGAAGCCCACCGACTGCCACAGCGTCGTGGAGTAGTAGAAGATCACGTTGATGCCCACGGCCTGCTGGAAGACCGACAGGATCACGCCGATCCACACGATCGGCAGCAGGTTGCGGCCGCCCGGGGTGAGCAGATCCCGCCATGAGCGCTTGCGCTCCTCACGGACGGTCGCGGTGATCTCGGTGATCCTCGAGTCCACGCCTGCCGTCTGGATGGAGCGCAGGACCTTCCGCGCCTCCGCCACCAGCCCGCGGGCCAGGAGGTATCGGGGTGATTCGGGGATCGTCAGCGCCAGCACGCCGTAGAGCACAGCCGGGATGAGCTCCGCCCAGAACATCCACCGCCACGCCGCAGCCCCCAGCCACAGCTCCTCGATCGCGCCGCCGGCCACTCCGGCCAGCCACGCATCCGCCAACAGGGCCACGAAGATGCCGGACACGATCGCCAACTGCTGAAGCGATCCCAGGCGTCCGCGGATCGCCGGCGGCGCCACCTCCGCGATATAGGCGGGCGCGATCACCGACGCCGCGCCCACGCCCAACCCGCCGATGACCCGCCACAGGATCAGATCCCACGCGCCGACCGCCAAGCCCGAACCCAACGCGCTGACCATGAACAACACCGAGGCCAGTACCATCACGCGGGTCCGCCCCCACCTGTCGGCCAACCTCCCCGCCAGGTACGCGCCCACAACACAGCCGAGCAGAGCCGACGAGACCGTGAACCCGGTCAGCCCGGCCGAGATCCCGAAACTCGTCTGCACGGCGTCCACCGCGCCGTTGATCACCGCGGTGTCGAAGCCGAACAGGAACCCGCCCAGGGCGGCGACCATCGAGATCATCACCACCCGGCCGGTGTGGAACGATTCCTCCTCGCTGGTCCGAGGTGACGGATTCGAAGTGGACATGGCGAACCCCGCTCCCCGGGCCGGGCGTCGCGTGACCGCCGACCGCTGCTGCGACAGATGTTGAGAAGGAGCGTAGGTCCGCGGAATATCGGGCGCAAGGACTACGACCGCCGAGGCTGCGAGAACGGTTCCGGACGTGGTGACGCC
>CAMNYG010000165.1 GCA_946570335.1 uncultured Dietzia sp.
GCCGGCGGCGCGGCCGGGTGCCCGCCCGGCCAGTACTGCGTGGAGAACGCGGGCTCGTACCCGGGGGCGCTCTCGGTCACCGACGCACTCGCGCAGTCGCCCAACACGACGTTCGTCAACCTGATCAAGGACGTCGGGGTGGCCCCCACCGTGGACATGGCCGTCCGGCTGGGAATGCGTTCCTACGACCGGAAGGGCACCGCTGCCGACGGCGACTCGATCAGCGGCTTCGTCAAGAAGAACAACATGGGATCGTTCACCCTCGGCCCGACGGCAGTGAACGCGCTCGAGCTGTCGAACGTCGGCGCCACCCTCGCCTCCGGCGGCATGTGGTGTCCTCCCAGCCCCATCGAATCCATCACCGACCGCTCCGGCAAACCCGTGGAGCTGAACGAACCGCAATGCGAGCAGGTGGTCGAGGAGGGCCTGGCGAACACCCTCGCCGTCACCATGTCCAAGGACGCCGTGGGCGCAGGTACCGCGGCCTCTGCGGCCGGCGGCGCCGGGTGGAGCCTGCCGATGTCCGGCAAGACCGGGACCACCGAGGCCAACCGCTCGTCGGCGTTCCTCGGCTTCACGAACAACTACGCGGCCGCCGTGTACGCGTTCAACGACGGCACCGCCACCACGGAACTGTGCACCAGTCCGCTCCGACAGTGCTCCTACGGCAACCTGTTCGGCGGAATGGAGCCGGCCCAGACCTGGTATTCCGCGTTCTCCCCGATCTCCGAAATCTACGGCCCGGTCCAGCTACCCGCCCCGGACCCCGCCTACATGGCGGGCACGAGCCGCTCGAACGTGCCGGATGTGGAGGGGATGAGTCAGTCCACCGCCACGTCACTGCTCACCAACGCCGGGTTCGTCGTCGACACCCAGTTCATCTCCGGCAGCGGGCGCCCCTACGGCACTGTTCTGGGCCTCGACGGCGGGACCGGCATCCCCGGATCGCAGGTCACACTGCGGGTCTCCGACGGCTCCGGCGGCGGGAGCGGCGGAGGCGCGACGTCGGGCGGGCAGGGCGCTTCGGGCCCCGGGGCCCCGATCGGTGACGTGCCCATCGTGCTCGAGGTCCCGGGACTGGCCCCCATCACCATCTCGCCGCCCAGATGACCGCGCCCGGCGCCGGTAGGCTGAACTGATGCAGCGCCCTTCTCGTAAAACCCGAATCTCCACGCCGTCGGCCGCCCGGGCGGCAGCCCTGCTCGCCGGTGCCGTGGTGGCCGGGACCGCGTACGCGAGCGGCTGGGAACGCAACGCCTTCACGCTGCGCCGTCAGACCCTCCCCCTGCTGGCGCCCGGTTCCGAGCCGCTGACGATCCTGCACATCTCGGACCTGCACATGATGCCGGGGCAAAGGCGCAAGCAGCAGTTCGTGGCCTCACTGGCCGAGCTGGAGCCCGATCTGGTGATCAACACCGGGGACAATCTGTCCAGTGAGCGCGCGGTGCCGTCGGTCGTCCAGGCACTCGGCCCGCTGCTCGGACGGCCGGGCGCGTTCGTGTTCGGTTCGAACGACTACTACGCGCCCGTGCCCAAGAACCCGCTGCCGTACATCGGGCTCGGGACCAAGAAGCACTCCTCCATCCCGCTGCCGTGGCGGGACCTGCGGGCGGCGTTCACCGAGCGCGGGTGGGTCGACGTCACGCATCGTCGGGCGGAGATCGCCGTGGACGGTCGGCGGGTGCTGGTCGCGGGTGTGGACGATCCGCACATCGGCCGGGACCGGTACGACGAGATCGCGGGGCCGGCCGGGCCGGCTTTCGATCTGCGGATCGGTCTGGTGCACGCCCCGGAGCCGCGGGTTCTCGACCGGTTCGACGCGGACGGGTACGACCTCGCCTTTGCCGGCCACACCCACGGGGGTCAGCTGTGCCTGCCGACGGGGGCGATCGTGACCAACTGCGGCATCGACCGTTCGCGGGTGCAGGGCCTGTCGGCGTGGGGCCGCAACCTGATCCTGCACGTGTCGGCGGGGCTCGGAACGTCGCCGTTCGTGCCGGTCAGGACGTTCTGTCGGCCCGAGGCCACCCTGTTGGAGTTGGTCGCCGTCCCCGGAGGTGGCGACGACGACGCCGAGGTCCCGGTGACGCCGCTACAGGAGCGGATTCCGCAGCCCGCGTGACCCGGTTTCGCGATTGTCGGGGTGAGGCGCTAGAGTATCCATCGTTGTCACCGGGGTATGGCGCAGTTTGGTAGCGTGCTTCGTTCGGGACGAAGAGGTCGTGGGTTCAAATCCCGCTACCCCGACAATGCGAGGGCCCGGGTCACGATCAGTGGCCCGGGCCCTCGGCTGTTCGCGGGGTCGATCCGCATCGCGAAGAATGGTCGGTGCGCGCCCGGTGGGATCGATCCACAGCAGATCGATCCGCGGCCGCATTTCGCGGCCGTCTCGCCCCTTCCACGATCGTCTGTCGTCCGTGTGCCGGGTTTGTGACCGTTTCCGGGTTTGGGGCCGTGTTTTCCGGTGCACTGTGGCCGTCGGGGTCCGTATGGTCGGGGCATGAGCTCCGAGACCGACGTAACCGACGCAGCTTCCCCCGACGCCGCGAGTGCCGTTGACTCCACCGATCCCGGCCAGTCCGTCCGCCCGAACTTCGGCCGCATCACCACCAGCGGTCGCGGCAACGCCGCGCTCTCGGCCGCCATGCAGAAGGTGCTCGACGGCACGTGGGCCGAGGCTCGCGAGCAGACCCGCGCGGCCATGACCCCGGATCTGCTCAACCCGCTCGGTCTGACGATGGACGAGCAGCGCGACCACACGTTGACGCAGCTGCAGCGCCTGGCCGATTCCGGGATGCCCAGGCTCGGCTTCAGTGAGGAGGACGGCGGCACCGGGGACACGGGTGCTGCGCTCACCACGTTCGAGATGCTGGGCCACCTGGACCTGTCCGTGATGGTCAAGGCCGGCGTGCAGTGGGGCCTGTTCGGTGGGGCGATCGCGAATCTGGGGGATTCCGAGACCCGCAAGAAGTACCTGCCGCGCGTCATGTCCCTGGAGCTGCTGGGCTGCTTCGCGATGACGGAGATCGGGCAGGGCTCGGATGTGCAGAACCTGGAGACCACCGCGACGTACGACGTCGAGGCGGGCGAGTTCGTCATCAACACCCCCACCCCGAGCGCCGAGAAGGCGTACATCGGTAACGCCGCGCGCGATGGCCGGTTGGCGGCGACGTTCGCGCAGCTCATCACCATCGAGGACGGCGAGGAGCTGCGGCACGGGGTCCACTGCCTGTTGGTGCCGATCCGGGACGAGGCCGGCAACGACATGCCGGGTGTCACGACGACCGATCACGGCTACAAGGGCGGCCTGCTCGGCGTGGACAACGGCAGGATCCGGTTCGACAACGTGCGGGTGCCCCGGGAGGCGCTGCTCAACCGCTTCGGCGCGGTGGACGAGCAGGGCCGGTACTCCTCCCCCATCGAGTCGGTGGGGGCCCGGTTCTTCACGATGCTCGGCACGCTGATCCGCGGCCGGGTGTCGGTGGGGGCGGCGGCGGGAGCGTCGGCCCGCACCGCGTTGGCGCTGGCGACACGCTATTCGCTGGTCCGTCGTCAGTTCGACCACCCGGAGACGGGCAGGGGCATCCCCCTGCTGGAGTACCGCGAGCACCAGCGTCGTCTGATGCCGCGGATCGCCCGTGCGTACGCCTACGCCTGCGCCCAGAACGCGATCGTGGCCGAGCTCGCCGAGTACGAGAAGCATCCGGACGCGTTCGACGAGGTGCGTCGCCGCGAGATGGAGACTCACGCGGCCGGCATCAAGGCCACCGTCACCGCGTTCGCCAACGAGACCATCACCGAGGCCCGGCTGGCATGCGGCGGGGCCGGTTACATGGCCGAGAACCTGCTCACGGAGATGCGCAAGGACTGCGATGTCTTCTCGACGTTCGAGGGTGACAACGTGGTGCTGACCCAGCTCGTGGGCAAGGAGCTGTTGGGCGCATACGCGGCCGAGTTCGGCAACATGGACCAGCGGGAGACGGTGGCGTTCGCCATCAACACGGTCGCCGACGTGGTGCAGGAGAAGGCCCGCACGTCGACGCTGTGGCAGAAGCTGGTGGACGCGGTGACCGACCGCGAGCACACCGACATCCTCGACCGCGGCAACCAGCTCGAGCTGCTGGTGGACCGCGAGGAGCACCTGCTGGAGACCGTCGCCCGGCGCCTGCGTAAGGCCCGGGACCAGGACGGTTCGGCGGCGTTCAAGGTGTTCAACTCGGCGCAGGACCATCTGTTGCAGGCGGGCCGCGCGCACATGGACAGCTGGGTGTTCGCCCGCTTCGCCGAGGCCGTGGACGCCTGCGAGGACCCGGAGGCCAAGGAGCTGATGGGCATGCTGTGTGATCTCTACGTGCTGGACATCGTGGACCGCGACAAGGGCTGGTTCCTCGAGCACAACCGGCTCACCACCGAGCGCACCAAAGCGGCCACGGCGGCGTACAACCGGCTGTGCACCAAGCTCGCCGGCCGGGCGCGCACGCTGGTCGACGCGTTCGCGGTGCCGGAGTTCGTGTTCGAGGTGCCGATGCTCACCGGCGGCGGCGTGGACACTCTCGCCGACGGAGCGGAGGACTGACCCGCCCCACCTGAGAATCCGCTACCCTGCCTCCGGATC
>CAMNYG010000166.1 GCA_946570335.1 uncultured Dietzia sp.
GGCGTGGCCCAGATAGGGGAGGGGGCGGAGGGGGCGCATACCGCTGGCCAGGATACGCCGGAATGCGTCGGCCCCCGGCACCGCAGGGGTGCCGGGGTCCGACGCGAGCGTGGGGACGCCGGGGCATCACCGCTCAGAAGCGACTCACTTACGGGCGTTGATGGCCTCGGTGAGCTGCGGGGCGACGTTGAACAGGTCGCCGACGATGCCGTAGTCCGCGATCTCGAAGATCGGGGCCTCTTCGTCCTTGTTGACGGCGACGATCGTCTTGGAGGTCTGCATCCCGGCACGGTGCTGGATCGCGCCGGAGATGCCCAGGGCGATGTACAGCTGGGGCGAGACCGTCTTACCGGTCTGTCCGACCTGGAACTGGCCCGGGTAGTAGCCCGAGTCGACCGCGGCACGCGACGCACCGACGGCGCCCTTGAGGGAGTCGGCGAGCGGCTCGACGACCTCCTCGAACTTCTCGGCCGAACCGACGCCACGACCACCGGCGACAACGACCGTGGCCTCGGTGAGCTCGGGGCGGTCGCCACCCACGATCGGGTTACGCGAGACGATCTTGGCCGCGTTCTCGGGCTCGGGGACCTGGACCTCGACGACCTCACCGGCGCCTGCGGTCGGGACGGCCTCGACGGAGCCCGGGCGCAGGGTGTAGACGGGGGTGTCGCCGGAGACCGTCGACTCGACCGTGAACGCACCGCCGAAGATCGAGTGGACCGCGGAACCGTCCTGGCGGATCTCCACGACGTCACCGAGGATTCCGGAGCCGGTCCGGGCCGCCAGACGTCCTGCGACCTCCTTGCCCTCGAAGGTGGCGGCGATGAGGATCGCGGCCGCGCCCTGCTCGGCCAAGCCGGCGAGAACGTCGACCTTGGGGGCCACGAGATAGTTCTGGACCGCGTCGCCCTCGGCGACGTAGATCTTCTCCGCACCGGCCTCGGTGAGGGCTGCGGTGAGGGCGGCTCCGGTGCCGGTTTCGCCGAAAACGACGGCGGAGGGCTCACCGAGCGCGCGTGCGGCGGTCAGCAGCTCGTGGGTGACCTTCTTGAGTTCGCCGTCGACGTGCTCGACCGCGACGAGGACTTCAGCCATGGTGGATTCTCCTTGGATTACTGGGGTGAGTCGGTCGGGTGAGCTCTGATCAGATGAGCTTCTGGGCGACGAGGTACTTCGCGATGTCGTTGCCGCCCTCACCCTCGTCCGTGACCTTCTCGCCCGCGGTGCGCGCCGGCTTGGGAGTGGAGGAGGTGACCGTCGAGGAGGCGTTGTCCTTGCCGACCTGACCGGTCTCGACGTTGGTGTCGGACAGGGTCAGGACCTCGACCGGCTTCTTCTTGGCCGCCATGATGCCCTTGAACGACGGGAACCGCGGCTCGTTGATCTTCTCGCCGACGGACACGACACACGGGAGGGTGGCCTCGACCTCGAAGACGCCCTCGTCGGTCTCGCGCTCGCCCTTGGCCACACCGTCGCCGACCTCGAGGGTCCGCATGTGGGTGAGCTGCGGCAGGCCGAGGTACTCGGCCAGCATGGCCGGGATGGCACCCATCCGACCGTCGGTCGCCTCGTTGCCGCAGATGACCAGGTCGGTGTCCCCGACGTTGGCGTTCAGCAGATTGGCGATGGTCCAGGCGGTCTGAACGACATCGGAGCCGTGCAGCGCCTCGTCGTTGAGGTGAATCGCCTTGTCGGCGCCCATCGACAGCGCCTTGCGGATCGCCTCGGTGGCGCGCTCCGGCCCCACGCACAGGACGGTGACCTCACCGTCGCCGGCCTCCTTGATCTGGAGAGCCTGCTCGACGGCCTTCTCGTTGATCTCGTCCAGGACCGCATCCGCGGCCTCGCGGTCCAGAGTGAAGTCCCCATCCGAGAGCTTTCGCTCGGAGTAGGTGTCGGGAACCTGCTTGATCAGTACGACGATGTTCGTCATTGGCCTGCGTCGACCTCCTGCGAGTCGGGGCTGAGTGCGCTCCATCGGATGACCGGGACGCACCGGATAATGGTCCTGCGACACACAATAACGCCACCACGGCCGGGGCCGCGGTGGCGGGTCTGTCAGTTGATGCGCTTTTCCCAACCTGACCAGGCGGCGTCCCGCAGTTCGTTCTTGCGGACCTTGCCCGTGGAGGTCCGTGGCAGCGCCTCCGTGAGCTCGACCGCACCGGGGACCTTGTAGCGCGCGATCCTGGTCCGACAGTGCTCGATCACCCCGGCTTCGTCGAGCTCAGAGCCCGGCCGCACCACGACGTACGCCTTGGGTCGCTCTCCCCACTTCTCGTCCGGCATGGAGACCACCGCGCAGTCCACGACGTCCGGGTGCGAGGCGATCGCCTGCTCCACCTCGATTGTCGAGATGTTCTCGCCGCCGGAGACCACCACGTCCTTGGCCCGGTCCAGCAGCTGCACATAGCCGTCGGGGTGCATCACTCCGAGGTCTCCGGAGTGGAACCATCCGCCTGCGAACGCCGCTTCGGTGGCCTCCGGGTCGCGGAAGTATCCCTTCATCACGCCGTTGCCGGTCATCACGACCTCTCCCATGGTGACACCGTCCGCGGGCACGTCGACCAACATCGTCTCCCCCGGCGAGGTGCGCTCGACCACGCGCACGGTGTCCGCGTGGATCATCGCCACGCCCTGCCGGGACTTACGCGCCGCCCGTTCGTCGGGGCTGAGCCCGGCCCACTCCGGCTGCGGGATGCACACCGTGAACGGGCCGTAGGTCTCGGTGAGTCCGTAGACCTGGGTCACGTCGATCCCGAGCTCCTCGAACCGGCGCAGGATCGTCGGGGACGGCGGCGCGCCGGCGGTGACCATGCTGATGCCCGACACCGGTCTGGCCGCAGGGTCGTCCGCGATGGTGGACAGCACCGCCGGGGCCCCGGCGAGCCGGTTGATCTTCTCGGAGTCGAACAGTCGCCAGATCTGGTCACCGCGCACCGAGCGCAGACACACGTGGGTTCCGCGCGCGCCGGTGAGCGCCCACGTGGTGCACCATCCGTTGCAGTGGAACATCGGCAGCGTCCACAGGTACCGGGAGTCGGCGTCGAGCTGCTGGTGGACGATCTCGCCGAGGGCGTTGAGGTAGGCGCCTCGGTGGGTGTACATCACGCCCTTGGGCCGCCCCGTGGTACCCGAGGTGTAGTTGACGGCGATGACCGCGTCCTCGTCCTCGACGGTCCAGGACACCGGCTGCGGGGAGGCCAGGGCGAGCGCCTCTTCGAGCGCCTCGGCCCGCGGCCCGAAGCGCGCGGGGTCCGGTTGGCTGCCGTCGGCATCCGGGGCGATGAGAACCACCCGCAGCGCCTCGGGCACCTCGTCACCGAGCCCCGCGAAGAGCTCCGCGTCGGCGATGAGTACCTCGATACCGGCGTGGTCGACGATGTAGGCGATCTCCGCGGGTGCGAGCCTGGTGTTGAGCGCGACGATCGCGGCCCCGGCGAGCGGGACGCCGTAATGCGCGAGCAGCGTCTCCGCGGAGTTCGGTGCGAGCACACCGACCCGGTCGCCCCGTGCGACGCCACGCATCTTCAGCAATGACGCCAGCCGGGTGGCCCGGTCGGCGAACTGTGCGTAGGTCTGCCGACGGGGTCCGTCGACCACCGCGGTCGCGTCGGGAGAGACGCGGGCGGCCTTGGCGAGGAAGCCCAGCGGGCTCAGGGGCGTGTCGAGACCGGAAATGGCTGTCATCGCGGGGGGTTCGCCTCTCATGTCGAGCTTCGTGATGGTGGTCACGGTAGTTCCGGTCGGGCCCGCCCGCGGTCCGATCACCCCGGATTCCCCCCGCCACGGTCGTGTTCCCCGGTGCGTCCGTCGGGACCCGGCAATCGTGGCCGACTAGTGTCATGCGGTGACTCTCATGACGGGGTCGGAGACGACGGGGGGATCTGTGGGACCGGTATCGACACCGCGCGCCGCGCGGATCCTGACCGTCGCCGCGCTCTCGGTGGGGTTGGTGGCCGGGTGCACCTCCAATACCGAACCCGGCGATTCGCGTCTCGAGCAGGCCGCCAGCTGGTCGTCGGTGACCGGCGGCCCGCCCAACTCGGGTCGGGCCCATGCCTCGGTGTCCGGGTCGCCGGAGCTGGTGTGGTCACGCACGCTGGGCGCACCGGCGATCGGCGTGGCCTCGTCCGATGGCATCGGGACGTCGTTCCAGGCCACGATCTCGGAGCGCGGCTGCAATCTGTTCGCGCTGTCCGCGGAAGACGGCCGCAAGCGGTGGTGCACGCGCCTGCCGACGGACGGTCCGCGGATCACGGCGACCGTCGACGGCAGGGGGTCGCTGTTCGTGCCGTTGCACGGCGGTGTCGCCGCGATCGCGGCGGAGGGAGAGAACCGCTGGTTCTTGCCGACGCGGGGCGTTCCCACCACCGTGACGTTGCTCGACAACCGGCACCTGTTGGTGATCTCCCATCAGGGCACGGCGGAGGTCGTCAACACGCACACGGGGCTGAGCGCCTCGCCGTCGCTACGGCTGGCCGGCCCGGTGACGACCGGGGACCGCGGTTACGGGGTGCCGTGGTGTGGGCTCGGGGAGCGTGGTTGCCCGGTGCCGGGGCCC
>CAMNYG010000167.1 GCA_946570335.1 uncultured Dietzia sp.
CCGCGGAGAACGACCTCAACTACGTCAAGCTCGACGGTGAGGTCGGCATCATCGGCAACGGCGCCGGGCTGGTCATGTCGACCCTCGACGTGGTCGCCTACGCGGGCGAGAACCACGGCAACGTGAAGCCCGCCAACTTCCTCGACATCGGCGGCGGTGCCTCCGCCGAGGTCATGGCCAACGGTCTGGACGTCATCCTGGGTGATCCCCAGGTCAAGAGCGTCTTCGTCAACGTCTTCGGCGGCATCACCGCGTGTGACGCCGTCGCGAACGGCATCGTCAAGGCCCTGGAGATCCTGGGTGACGACGCCAACAAGCCGCTGGTCGTTCGCCTCGACGGAAACAACGTCGAGGAGGGTCGCAAGATCCTCGCGGAGGCGAACCACCCGCTCGTGACCCTGGCCGACAACATGGACTCCGGCGCCGACAAGGCCGCCGAGCTCGCCGCCAAGTAGGAAGAGAAGGAACCAAGCAGATATGTCGATCTTCCTCAACTCAGACAGCAAGGTCATCGTCCAGGGCATCACCGGCGGTGAGGGCTCCAAGCACACCGCCCGCATGCTCGCGGCCGGCACCAAGGTCGTCGGTGGCGTGAACGCGCGCAAGGCCGGCACCACGGTCTCGCACACGGACGCCGCCGGCAACGCCGTCGAGCTCCCGGTCTTCGGTACGGTCAAGGAGGCCATGGAGGCCACCGGCGCGGACGTGACGATCCTCTTCGTCCCGCCGCCGTTCACCAAGGACGCCATGATCGAGGCCGTGGACGCGGAGATCCCGCTCGCCGTGGTCATCACCGAGGGCGCCCCGGTCCTGGACACCGCCGTTGCACACAACTACAACGTGTCCAAGGGCTCCAAGACGCGGATTCTCGGCCCCAACTGCCCGGGCATCATCACGCCGGGCGAGTCGCTGGTCGGCATCACCCCGGCCAACATCACGGGCAAGGGCCCGGTCGGCCTCGTGTCGAAGTCGGGCACCCTCACCTACCAGATGATGTACGAGCTGTCGGATTACGGCTTCTCGACCGCCATCGGCATCGGTGGTGACCCGATCATCGGCACCACCCACATCGATTGCATCGAGGCCTTCGAGAACGATCCGGAGACCAAGGTCATCGTCATGATCGGCGAGATCGGCGGCGACGCCGAGGAGCGTGCCGCCGAGTACATCAAGGCCAACGTGACCAAGCCGGTCGTCGGCTACGTCGCCGGCTTCACCGCGCCCGAGGGCAAGACCATGGGCCACGCCGGCGCCATCGTCTCCGGCTCCTCGGGCACGGCCCAGGCCAAGAAGGAGGCCCTCGAGGCCGCAGGCGTGAAGGTCGGCAAGACGCCGTCCGAGACCGCCGCTCTGGCCAGGGAGCTCCTCGACGCCATGTGATGAGCCTCTACCGGCTCTGGAATGTCGCGCCCCCTGCTGCTCCGGCAGCGGGGGGCGACTCCATTTTGCGGTGTTTGCATGATCGGAAGCCGCACAGCGGAGTAAGTGTTGTTTTATGAAAATGATGGGACTGCGCGCAGTCGCCGCGCTCGGAGCGGGTTTCCTGGTCGCCGGTTGTGCGCAGTTCGGGTTCGGCGACGATGCGGGTGACGGACCAGGGGTCGGGGCCGTGCCGACGGTACTGGTGGTGGACTCGTCGGCCTCGATGGCGGAGGGGGACGCCCCCGGCCCCAGAATCGAGGCTGCGAAGCAGGCGGCGTCCGCGCTCATGGAGGCGTTGCCTGACGGCACGCCGACAGCTCTGGTCACCTACGGTGCGAACACCGACGATCGTCCGGAATCCCAGGAACTCTCTTGTCGGGACATCACGGTGCTCCAGCCGATCGCCGCGGCCGAGTCGGGCGGTGGGATCTCCACGGCGGTGAACGGGCTCGCGCCGGGCGGATTCACGCCGATCGGTCGAGCGCTCGAGGTCGCGGCCGCCGAGGCGGCCGGCGTTGATGCCGACGGGGAGAAGTCGATCGTCCTGATCTCGGACGGTGAGGACACGTGCGGTGATCCGACCCCGTGTGAGGCGGCGCGGTCGATCAAGCAGGCTCAGCCGGAGGTGGTGATCTCCACCATCGGGTTCAAGAGCGATGTGGCCGAGCTGGCCTGTGTCGCGCGCGAGACCGGGGGCCTGTATCTCACAGCGGACAACGTCGATCAGCTTCTCTCACGTGTCGTCGCCGCCCAGAACGCGTCGGCCGGTGCGTCGGCGCTGACCCCTACCGGCAGGTCGGGGATCGAACTGGGCCAGCACTTCGACGAGATCAGGTCGGCCCACGCCGATTTCCCGGGACAAGCCGACGGCGTCCTCGAGGGTGACCTCACCGTCATCCGGTGGGTCGACTGTGACTGGGTATTCGACGGTGACGGCCGACTCGTGGAGATTCGCGATACCCAGGGGGGAACCATCGACGGTCCGGGCGTCGGCGACCCGACCACGGAGTTCCGCCGGGCGTATGGCGACCCGATCGAGATCTCAGCTGCGCCGTCCGGGCAGGGGACCATCGAGTTGTACCCGGCCAGTATCTCGGCGGGAACGGCGTGGAAAGTCATCTCGGACGGCTCGGGGACGGTCACCACCGTCATACTGTGCTCGTGCCTACCGGGCGCAGGCGGCACGAAAGTCGGCGCCGGTTCGACCGGGGGTGACGTCTCCCCGACGCAGTTGCCGGCGTGGGCGCAGGATCCCGGCACCACCTCGGTGGAGATTCTTCGTCCGGTGGATTCCGCCGGACGCGTCCAGCCGGGGTTCACGGTGGGATCCGACGCGCCGAGATCTTGTGACGCAGAGGGAACGTACACGGACGTGGCGGCTCGCACGGCTGTCGAGGCCGGAACCGTGCAGTGCGACAGCACGACGGCTGCAGCAGCCACGGAGTGTTGGCCGGATGAGACCGCGTACAACGCGTTGTGCCTCTTCGATGATCTGAGCACCCTTCGTCGCTTCTCGTCGCCCCGTCCGTTGGTGGGCCAGCCGGTCGGTACGGAGTCGGATCCTGTCCCGATCTTCGCCCGGACCGGCGAAGGGAGCCTGTGCAGGTATCTGTTCGGTGGCGGGCAGAGCGTTGTGGAGCAAGACGGCAGGAGATACGTGACCAGGGTCGCCTGTGACGATGGTCTGGTGCTCCTCGACTCCGAGGACAGGGTGTTCGCACGCTCAGGAGAGGGCGTCTCGGCCATGGCGACGCGTGACTTCACGTCCGTGTTCCCGGTCGGGATCGATACGGTCTACTTCATCGGTACCGCCTAGACGCTGCGGCGCGGGGCCGGTGAGCGGCGCGTCGACGAGCGCCCCGGAGATGGCCCACCTACGGTTGTGGACGTGAGTCCCCAACGTGTCATCCGCCCCGCGGCGCGACGGTCCCCGGCAGGGGCCGGGTCATTGCTGTGGACGGCGGCGGCCGCGGCGCTGCCCGTGATCGTCACCGTCCTGGTCCTGGTGGTGCTCACACTCGGCGTCCTGCTCTTCAGTGCCACGGGATTCGGAACACTGTTCCCGGTCGTGGCCGTGGAGTGGCTCGTGGTCAATCGGGTGCCGCTGGCCGTGGACTCGGTCGAGTTGGGGTTCCTGCCGTTGCTGCCGCCGCTGATCTACGTGGCGATCCTGGCCAGGCAGACGCGGGCGGTCCTCGCCGATGTCGAGCAGCCGGGCGGGCGTGAGGCCGCGGCAGTGGTCGCCGGGGCGTCGGCCGCGGGAGTTCTCCTGACCGGGCTGGCGTCGTTGCTGGTCGGCTCGTCTGCTTCCGATTTCGCGGTGCGGGAGTTCTCGCTGCCGGTGGCGCTGCTGTGGACGGCCGCGGTGGGACTGCTCGGTTCGGGGATCGGGGTGTGGCTGTTCTTCCGCCGCGACCTGCGCGAGAACCTGCCGTTGTGGGTGCGTGGCGGGATCCACCTCGGGGTGGCGTTCGTGGCGGCGACGTGGGCCATCTCAGCGACCCTGGTGTTGATCGGAGTCCTGTTCTCCTGGGAGTCGATCGCGTCGAGCCTGGAGATCGGCAAGGGGTTCGTGGGGACTGCGGCGCTGACCGGGATCTCCGTTGCCTACCTGCCGAACGTCGTGGTGGCCGGAGCCGCCCTGGCGGTCGGCGGCGAGGCGCATCTGGGGGAGGCGTCGTACAGCGTCTTCGCGGTGTCTCGCGGCCCGATGCCGGAGGTTCCGCTGGCGGCGGCGCTGCCCACGACGAACCCGCACTGGATCGTGCAGGGACTGTTGCTGGTGACCGTGGTCGTGGCGGCGGTGTTGGCCCGTTCGGTCGCGCACTGGTTCCGCACCACCGCGGATGCGGTCAAGGCGGTGTGGCTGGCCGCCGCAGTGGTCGCCGTGGTGATGGCGGTCAGCCCGGTCGTGGCCGGTGGACAACTCGGCGTGCTCGGACCGGTGGGGACCGGGGGCCTGATCGCGGCGGTGATGGCGCTGTTGCTGTTCGGGATCATCGGCTCGACGACCATCGCGTTGTCGCTCGCCGGCCTGACACGACGTCGTGAGCGTGCGGAGAGTGAGCTTGCGCGTCGACGGCGGCGTGTGGGGGGGGGACCGGACGTGCCGGTCGGCGGGGTCTCCGGTCCC
>CAMNYG010000168.1 GCA_946570335.1 uncultured Dietzia sp.
AGAAGACCGCGCCGTGGAGCGCCAGGCGGGGCCCGGAGCCGACGGTGGAGGCGAAGAACGCGGGCAGTAACAGGGCACCGCACGGACTGAGCAGGGCGAGGGCGCCGCCGAGGAACGCCCCGAGCACGCCGATGTCCACCGGTCAGCCTCCGTTTCGGCGGAGGGCGTCCTGGAACGCGTCGGCGAACACCTCGGGTGGTTGCGCTCCCACATGGGGTACGCCGCCCAGGATGAAGACCGGGGTCGCGGTGGCCCCGTGGTCCATGCCGAGTTTCTCGTTGCGGGCGATCTCGTCGGTGGCGGCCGTCGAATCCATATCGGCGGCGAACCGCTCGCGGTCCAGGCCGAGGTCACCGGCCAGTTCGATGAGGGCCTCCTGTGACAGGTCGCGATCGGGACGCGTCCGGCCTCCCTGGAACAGTGCGTCGTGGTACTCCCAGTAGGAACCCTGTCGGGCGGCGGCGAACGCCGCGAGCGCGGCGCGTTCGGAGGCCGGTCCGTACACATTGACGTCCCGCCACTCGATCCGCAGGTCCCCGTCGTTCGCGAACTGCTCCATCACGGGCATGGTCTCGTGGTTCCACTGGGCGCAGAACGGGCACTGGTAGTCGGAGAACACGACGAGCCCGACCGGCGCGTCGACCGGGCCGAGGGCGAAGGGGTCGTCGGGTTCGCGTCGTTCGGCGTACGAGTAGTCGGGTTGGTCCCGGGCGACGGAGCCCGCCCCGGCGTCGGTCGGGGTGGTGGATCCGGACCTGAGCATGGCCACCGCGAGCGCCGCCAGGATCGCGAGGATGATGATGCCCGGGATGGTGCCTGCGGGGAGCCGGGAGTCGGTGGTGCGGGTCACGGTTGTTCCTCTTCGTTGACGGGGTGAGGGATCAGATCGGCAGCGTCGTGTCGCTGATCGCGAAATCGCGCAGCCAGCCCACGGTGCGCCCGGCTGGATCCGTACGCGACGAGGACAGGGGGACCACGCACGGCGGGGCGAACGAGACCAGGGGTCACTCGTCACCTCCGGTGCGGCCCCGGATGTTCTCGGGCAGGTTCAGCCCCACGACGGTGGTGGTCCGGGACCGGCGTCGCCGCACGATGAGCCAGCCGGTCACCGCGATTGCCGCCGCGATGGCGATGATCACCCAGTCGGGCACCGCGCCGGCGCCCTGTAGGACCGCGCCCTCGAGGGCGGCCTGGTCCGAGGCCCCGAGGATGCCGGTCAGGTCGGTGGTGCCGGCGGTGGCCAGGAGCAGGACTCCCACGCCGATGGTCAGGACGCCGCCGATGATCCCGGTCCAGGTGTTGCTCCACCGGCCGAGGCTCACCTCGCGGGGGCGCACGAGGCGCTTGACGGCGGGGAACCGCCCCCACAGCAGTGCCAGGACCAGCAGGGGCAGTGCCATGCCGGCGGCGAACACCAGCACGATGATCCCGCCGGTCAGGGCCGTTCCGGACACCGCGGCCACGGTGAGCACCGCGCCGAGCAGGGGCCCGGCACAGACGCCGGCGAGCCCGTAGACGGTGCCGAGCGCGTAGACGGCGGTGACGGAGGTGCCCTCCGAACCCGTGCCGGCCCGCAGGAACGGGATGCGCACGTTGAGCAGCATGAGTGCGCCCAGGATGATCACGATCACCGACGCCACGGTGACGAACGTGAACCGGTGCTGGGTCACGAACGCCCCCAGGGTGCCGGCGAGGACCCCGAGTGGGACGAGGCTGGTGATCAGGCCCAGATAGAACACGCCGGTGCGGGCGAGCAGGTCACGCGGGTCGGCGAACGCGTAGGAGAAGAACGCCGGCAGCAGCATCGCCGAGCACGGGCTGAGCAGCGTGAGGACTCCGCCGAGGAACGCGCCGAACAGTCCGATGTCCATGGCTCACCCCGCCGCCGCGATGGCGTCGTCGAGGTAGTCCCGGAAGGTCGATTCGGGTTGCGCACCGGACAGGGCGGTCTGGCCGGCGACGAAGAACGGCACCGCGGTGACACCCAGTTGCTGGGCCTCGAGAGTCTGCGCCTCGGCGGTCGACCGGAGCTGCGGGTCGTCGAGGTCCGAGGTGAACCGTGCCATGTCGGGCATGTCGACCTGCTCGGCGAAGTCGATGAGCACGTCGCGGGTGAGATCCGCGTGTCCCTTCTCGGGGGCGGCGTCGAAGACCGCGGTGACGTACTCGACGTACTTGTCCTGGTCGGCCGCGGCCCGGGCGGCGATCTGGCCGTCCAGGGACTGTTCGCCGAAGTACGCCACATCGACGAACTCGATGCGCACCTTGCCGGTGTCCACATAGTCGGTGATGAGCGCGGGCAGGGTGTCCCGGCTGAAGGAGGCGCAGAAGGGGCAGCGCAGGTCGATCCACTCGGTCATGACGACCGGTGCGTCGACGCTGCCGATCGCCCTGGGGTCGTCTGCCTCGCGTCGCACGAACTCCATGTCGCCGCCGGGGTTCTGCGTGTTCTCGGCCGTCTCGGTGATCTGCTCCTCGGTGCCGGAGCCGTCGGTGAGGGTCTGGGCGATGACCACCACACCCAGGAACACGGCGACGGCGGCGAGGACGATGTTCCAGGTCCGTGACCGCCGGTATCTGGCTTCAAGGGTGTGTCGGGATGTGGTGTCGGTCGGGCTCACAGGGCGCTCATTTCGTCGGGGTCCTCCGCTGGCGTGGTCGACTATGACACATAGTCGACTATTGTCGGTAGTCGACCCGTGGCATGATGTGTCCCATGTCCAGAATCCGACGCTTCGTCGCGACCGTTCCCCGGGATCTCGGTCTCGCCCTACAGGGCCTGCGGACGTGGGGGCCTCGCCGGGTCGCCGTCGCCGCGGGCGTCGCGCTCGCCTTCGGCCTCCTGCTCGGGCTGGCCACCGTTCTCATCCCGAACCCGGTGTTCACGCGGGAGATCCCACCGGTGTGGTGGAACTACCCGGTGTGGATTCTTACCTCGGTGTTGTCGGGGATGTTGGTCGCCACGTACGTGCGCGAGGACCTTCCCGCGGGCCCGACGCCGTCGGAGGGGGTCACGACGTCGGGTGTTGACGACGACGACACCACCCGGCAGGCCCGCCGCTCCAGCCGTGTCGGTTTCGTGGGGGCGTTCCTGGCGTGGTTCGCGGTGGGCTGCCCCGTGTGCAACAAGCTGGCGCTGCTCGCGCTGGGGTACGCGGGCGCGATCACCTGGTTCGCGCCCGTGCAGCCGTTCCTGGGGATCCTCGCGCTGGGGCTCACCGCCGTCGCGCTGGTGGTGCGGCTCCGGGGTCAGGTCGCCTGCCCGCTTCCGGCCGCCCGACCGGCGGTGTCGGTTCGATGAGCGCGGGCGATGCGGGCTGCGAGCCGCCGCGGCTGGGGCCGCTGGAGACGCAGGTGATGGATCTGCTCTGGGACGAGGGCGCCTCGACGATCCGCGGGGTCATCGACCGGCTGCCCGGCGATTTCGCGTACACGACCATCGCCACGGTCCTGAACAACCTGCAGCGCAAGTGCCTGGTCGATTCCGGGAAGGAGGGCAGATCGACGGTCTACTCGGCGCGCACCACCCGCGAGGAGCACGTGGCCTCGGTGATGGATCACGCGTTGGGCACCAGCCGGGACCGGGCCGCCTCGATTCTGCATTTCGCGGAGCGCATCCCGGACAGTGACCTGGACCTGCTGCGTGACTACCTGCGTCGGCGGGACGGGGGTGGGCGCGGATGACCGTCCAGTTACTGATCCCCGCGGTGCTCCTCGGGCTGCTGTTGCCGGCGGTGGTGGCGCCCCGGGTCCTGCGGAGCGCGGCCCCGGTCCTGTCCCGTGTCCCCCGGATCGCGATCTGGTTGCTGACCGGGGGCGTGGTGTTCTGGGTTCTGGCGGCACTGTCGATCGGTCCGCTTCTGGCCTGGCTGCTCACCGGTCCCGAGGTGCTGCCCACGGGCGCCACCGAGGTGTGCAGTCGGTGCCTGGCCGCGTCCGATCCGTTCGGCCTGGATCGTGTCGACACCGCGATCCCGGTGGTGCTGTTGCTGATCGTGCCTCTGGCCGCCGCCGTGGCCCAGGCGGCGCGGGTGGCGGGAGCCATGGTCCACCGTCGGCGCGAGACGCTGCGCACCGCCGCACGGTGGCGTGGTGTGGGTCGGCCAGTGCGTCTGCACGGCTACTGCGTGCAGCTGGTCGACGACCGGCACCCGATCGCGATGGCGCTACCGACGAGGTGCGGCGGGGTCATCGTCTCGACAGCCGCGGTCGAGGTGCTCGCCGAGAGGGAATTGGAGGCCGTGCTGGCCCACGAGACGGCACATCTGCGGCAGCGGCACCACGCCCTCGCCGCGGTGGTGTCCACGCTCACCACCGGATTGCGGTGGGTTCCACTCTTCGCGGCGGCCGAGGCGGCGCTCGGGCACTATCTCGAGATCGCGGCGGATGATGCGGCACGCCGTGCAGTCGGCACGCCCGCACTCGCCAGCGCCCTGCTCACCCTCGGTCAGCACGGCCGCCATCGTGAGCATCAGGAGGACTCCGGCGGGGTGCTGCACGCCGTGGGGCCGGGCCGGATCCGCCACCTGGTGCAGCCGGCCAGTGGGATCAGGG
>CAMNYG010000169.1 GCA_946570335.1 uncultured Dietzia sp.
TCCAGCCGGACGAGACCTTCTTCGTCCTGGACGCCATGATCGGTCAGGACGCCGTGGTCACGGCCGAGGCCTTCCGCGAGGGCGTCGGCTTCACCGGTGTCGTGCTCACCAAGCTCGACGGTGACGCCCGCGGTGGCGCGGCGCTCAGTGTCCGCGAGCTGACCGGCACCCCGATCATGTTCGCCTCCGACGGCGAGAAGCTCGAGGACTTCGACGTCTTCCACCCCGAGCGCATGTCCAGCCGGATTCTCGGCATGGGCGATGTCCTCTCGCTGATCGAGCAGGCCGAGACCGTCTTCGACGCCCGGGAGGCCGAGAAGACCGCCGCCAAGATCGGCTCGGGCGAGCTCACCCTCGAGGACTTCCTCGACCAGATGCTGATGATCCGCAAGATGGGGCCCATCGGGAACCTGCTCGGGATGCTGCCCGGCGGCAAGGAGATGAAGGCCGCGGTCGGCGACATCGACGAGAAGTACCTCGACCGGATCCAGGCCATCATCCGGGGCATGACCCCGGAGGAACGGGCCGATCCGAAGATCATCAACGGCTCCCGGCGTCAGCGCATCGCCAAGGGCTCCGGAGTGACCGTCACGGACGTCAACCAGCTCGTGGACCGGTTCTTCGAGGCGCGCAAGATGATGAGCCGGATGGCCGGGCAGATGGGGATGCCGGGCGGCGGACGCAAGAACAAGCGCAAGGGCAAGAAGGGCAAGAAGGGGCGTGGTCCCACCCCGCCCAAGAACCACGGAATGATGCCGGGCGGTATGCCCGGCATGCCGGGGATGCCCGCCGGGATGCCGGACCTGTCCCAGATGCCGGCCGGCCTGGACCAGCTCCCTCCCGGGCTGGAGGGCATCGACCTCAACGACCTGAAGTTCCCCAAGCGTTGAGGCTCGCTCGTGCTGCCGGTCGATTGGTGCCCGGGCCGTGAGCGTGTCTAGACTGGACCGCTGGACGCCGTCACCGGTGGGCCCGCGTGCGTGAGTGCCCGGGCCCGTGCCGCACGGCGGTCACCCGCAAGGCGAAACCGGGCCCCGCAAACAGTGTGGGTGTCGCTGAATCGCCACGTGACCTGTAACAGAAAGTGAGACGCCCACATGGCCGTCAAGATCAAGCTCACCCGTCTCGGCAAGATCCGCAACCCGCAGTACCGGGTGATCGTGGCCGACGCCCGCACCCGCCGGGACGGTCGGTCGATCGAGACCATCGGTCTCTACCGTCCGAAAGAGGAGCCGAGCTTCGTCCAGATCGACTCCGAGCGCGTGCAGTACTGGCTGAGCGTCGGCGCGCAGCCGACCGAGGCCGTCGAGCAGCTGCTCAAGCTGACCGGTGACTGGCAGAAGTTCAAGGGCATCGAGGGCGCAGAGGGCTCCCTGAAGGTCGCCGAGCCCAAGCCCAGCAAGCTGGAGCTGTTCAACAAGGCGCTCGAGGAGGCCCAGGGCGAGCCGTCCGCCGAGGCCATCACCACCAAGCGCAAGGCCGAGAAGGCCAAGAAGGCCGAGGAGGCCAAGGCCGCGAAGGAGGCCGAGGAGGCCAAGTCCGCGGAGTCGACCGAGGGCGAGGCCGCCGAGGCCGAGTCCGAGGCCTGATTTCCGTGAACGACATGGTTGTCGACGCCGTCGACCATCTCGTCCGCGGCATCGTGTCGGAGCCCGACGCCGTGGCCGTCCGGGCGAGTGGTGGGCGTCGCGGCACCGTGATCCGGGTGACGGTCGCGCCGACCGATCTCGGCCGCGTGATCGGCCGGGGTGGCCGCACCGCCTCGGCGATCCGCACCATCGTCACCGCCGTCGGCGGGCCCGGCATCCGCGTTGATGTGGTGGACACGGACCGCTGATCCGCGTCAGACACCGGTAGTCGGAGGACAGGAACACCATGGAGCTCGTCGTGGGGCGCGTCGTCAAGTCGCACGGCATCCGCGGCGAGCTCGTGGTCGAGGTGCGTACGGACTCCCCGGAGGAGCGGTTCGCGCCCGGCACCCGTCTCGTCGGTCGTACCGGTAGGGGGCGCACCGCGATCGACCGTGACATCACGATCGAAGCCGCCCGGAATCACTCCGGGCGGCTTCTCGTGCATCTGGAAGGCGTCCGGGACCGCGACACCGCGGACGGACTCCGGGGAATGCTGCTGCTCGTCGACTCCGCATCCCTCCCCGAGCCGGAGGATCCCGACGAGTTCCACGACCACCAGCTGGTCGGCCTCCGAGTTCTCGACACCGCCGGAACCCGGCTGGGAGAGATCACGGAGATCGTGCACACCCCGGCAGGGGAGCTGCTGGGCGTCCGGCTCGAGGACGGGTCCGACGCCCTGGTGCCGTTCGTCACCGAGATGGTCCCCACCGTGGACCTTCAGGCCGGTACGTGTGTGGTCGATCCGCCGGAGGGCCTGCTAGACCTGGGTAGATCGTGACCGCAGCCGCAGAGTCAGTCGGGCCGGCTCCGTCCCTGCGCCTTGACGTCGTCACCGTCTTTCCCGAGTACCTGGCCCCGCTCCGGATCGCGCTCTTCGGGCGCGCCGTCGACCGCGGCATCGTCGAGTTCCGGGTACACGATCTGCGGGACTGGACGCATGACGTCCACCGCTCCGTTGACGACACCCCGTTCGGCGGGGGCCCGGGCATGGTCATGCGCCCCACGGTCTGGGGTGACGCGCTGGACGATCTCGTACCCCCGCGAGCTCCCGAGACCGCGGCCCGCACGGATGCCGACAACCCCCGACCGGTTCGGTCCGTAGCCGATCCCGGCGCAGATGAGTCCGGGGCCGACGATGTCGATCGCCCACTGCTGATCGTCCCCACGCCCGCCGGGCGCCCGTTCACCCAGGCCGACGCCCATCGCTACGCCCGTCGCCGGCACCTGCTGTTCGCGTGCGGTCGCTATGAGGGCATCGACCAGCGCGTGGTCGATGAGGCCGCACGGACGATGGACGTCGAAGAGGTCAGCATCGGCGATTATGTGCTCATCGGGGGAGAGGCCGCCGTCCTCGTGATAGCCGAGGCGGTCGTGCGTCTTCTGCCCGGTGTGCTCGGAAACCGGCGCAGCCATGAGGAGGACTCCTTCTCCGACGGACTGCTGGAAGGCCCCTCGTACACCAGGCCGGAGGTCTGGCGGGATCGTGCGGTGCCGGAGGTTCTCACATCCGGAAACCACGCCAGGATCGACCGGTGGCGCCGTGACGAGTCGCTTCGTCGGACCATGGAGCGTCGGCCGGAACTGCTGGACGAGGCCGACCTGGACGAGCGGGATCTGGCCGTTCTCGCCGAACTCGGCTGGACGCCGCCGCAACCCTGATTTGGGGCGCGCTCACCGGTGATGGCACACTAGCGAGGTTGACCTTCCGGGCGTGGTGCACGCCCGCAGTCGGTCGCGCTGATCCGGGGCACGAACCGGTCGTCCCACCGCATGCGGTGGGCGCCAGGGTCCTCTGTCCTCATTCCTGACATGCAAGGAACTTCAATGAACAAGCTCGACTTCATCGACAGCAAGTCTCTGCGGGACGACATCCCGGACTTCCAGGCCGGCGACACGCTCGACGTGCACGTCAAGGTCATCGAGGGCTCCAAGGAGCGCATCCAGGTCTTCAAGGGTGTCGTCATCCGTCGCCAGGGCGGCGGTGTCCGTGAGACCTTCACCGTCCGCAAGGTCTCGTTCGGTGTCGGCGTCGAGCGCACCTTCCCGGTGCACTCGCCCAACATCGACCGCATCGACGTGCTGGTGCGTGGCGACGTCCGTCGCGCCAAGCTGTACTACCTGCGTGAGCTCCGCGGCAAGGCCGCGAAGATCAAGGAGAAGCGCTGATCGCGTAGAGCGAGTCGCCACCGGCCGCCGACGCCGGCGGAGAATCGACTACGCTCGTCCTGGTGAGCAGCACCGAATCGCCTGGACATGACCCCGCCGAGCCGGGGCCCCGTGAAGACGGGGCCCCGGCTCGCGGCGTCGAGAAGAAGGGGCAGCCCTGGTACATAGAGATCCCCATGCTGGTGGTGATCGCGCTCGTCCTGGTGTTCGTTTTCCAGACTTTCGTCGGGCGGGTCTACCAGATCCCGTCTGAGTCGATGGAACCAACGCTCCACGGCTGCGCGGGATGTACCGGGGACCGGATCTTCGTGGACAAGATCAGCTACCGCTTCGGCGAGCCGGAGCCCGGCGACGTGGTGGTGTTCGAGGGGCCCGAGTCCTGGAACCAGGGGTACCAGTCGATCCGCTCCGACAATCCCGTCATCCGCACACTGCAGAACATCGGCAGC
This sequence comes from uncultured Dietzia sp., assembly GCA_946570335.1. Lineage (GTDB taxonomy): Bacteria > Actinomycetota > Actinomycetes > Mycobacteriales > Mycobacteriaceae > Dietzia. Next base: position 4,247 of record CAMNYG010000169.1, read on the forward strand.
GTGATCGGCATCGTGCCGCCGGACCAGAACGACATGGTCAAGCGTGTGATCGCGGTGGGCGGTCAGACCGTCGGCGGATGTGCGCCGGACGGCCGTCTCCTCGTGGACGGGCAGCCGTTGGACGAGCCGTACCTCAACGACGATCCCACTGTGAACCGCAATCCGCTGAACTGCGCATTCGGGCCCGTCACCGTGCCCGAGGGCAACTACTGGGTGATGGGCGACAACCGCGGCAACTCGGCGGATTCACGCTTCCACATGGGCGACGAGTTCCAGGGCACCGTTCCGGGGGAGAACATCATCGGCA
>CAMNYG010000170.1 GCA_946570335.1 uncultured Dietzia sp.
GGGTGGGGCCCTCCGGGGCCTGCCTTCCGCATGCATGCCGGCCGGCCCGGGTCAGGTCCCCGGACCCGCGCTCCAGCAGCCCCTCCAGCGCGGCGATCCGCCCCGACACGAACCGCTCACCCGGCACGTGCGCGAACTCGTGCCGCACGTCCTGGGAGTAGGCGTCGTAGGTCTCCGGGTCCGAGCCCAGCACCGCCAGGTCGGCGTCCGAGAGGACCGAGCCGTTGAGGTCGCCCTCCTCCACGCGGTGTCCGCCCATCAGCCGCACGAGTCGCACGACCTCCTCGACGGGCGCGGACGGATCGAGTGCCTGCTCGGTCCAGGCGGCGGACTTCTCGTTGTTCTCGGACTCCGTGGGGTCGAACACCGCGGAGTGGAACCAGGCGGCCAGACGAACCGCGGTTCCGTCAAAGGATTCGCCATCGGCCTCAAGGGCGTCGACAGCGTGCAGGACTGCACGCAGGTGCGTCTCGTTGTGGTAGCACCGCTGCGGCTCGTTCCAGCGTTCCAGCAGCTCAGCGCGCAGCTCGGCGGGGAGGTACTCGACATCGACGTCGAGCGGGTCGGCGTTGTTCACTCGGTCGGTATCCATGAATGGACTCTACCGCCGGGCACCACCCCGCCTGGGCGGATCGCGCCACGACACCGGAAGACCACGTCTCAGTCGTCCAAGTCAGCGCCCAGCAGCGGCGGATGGGCGTCGAGCAGTTCCAGTTCCTGCTCGTCGAACGTGCGCGCCCGCGACAGGAAACGCTTGCCTGTCGGACTCTCGAGACTGAACCCCGAGCCCCTGCCGGGGACCGCGTCCAACACCAACTGCGTGTGCTTCCAGGTGGCGAACTGTGGGCCCGAGATCCAGACGCGGACCCGGGTCGACGACGACGAGGAGTTCCCGCGCGCCCCGTTGTCGTCGTCGGACTCTCCGGTCCCGTCAGGGGCACCCAGGTCCAACTCTCCCACCAGCACGTCCCGCTGCCCCACCGTGAACTCCCCGTCGGGGTAACACATGGGCGCGGAGCCGTCGCAGCACCCTCCGGACTGGTGGAACATCACCGGGCCGTGCCGGCCGACGAGCTCGCGGATCAGCTCGACGGCCGGCTCGGTGGCCACGAGGCGGGGCGGCAGGTCGGAGGGCGCGCCCTCGGGCGGTGTCGCCCGAACCGCGATGCGCACGCTCCCGCCCGAAGGCAACCCGCAGACGTCGTCCATGACCTTTCCCCTTTCTGTGGCGGCCCCGGCGGGCCATCGGTTCGGGCGGAGCAGCGACCCGGGATCACGCGGCGATCACGTGATCAGAAGAAGCCCTGCGGCTTGCCCGAGTAGCTGACCAGGAGGTTCTTGGTCTGCTGGTAGTGATCGAGCATCATCAGGTGGTTCTCGCGGCCGATACCGGACTGCTTGTAACCACCGAACGCGGCATGCGCCGGGTACTGGTGGTACGTGTTGGTCCACACGCGTCCGGCCTGGATCGTGCGGCCGGCCCGGTAGGCGGTGTTGCCGTTACGCGACCACACACCGGCACCCAGACCGTAGAGGGTGTCGTTGGCGATCGACATGGCGTCATCGAAGTCGGTGAACGACGTCAGCGCGAGGACGGGCCCGAAGATCTCCTCCTGGAACAGGCGCATCTTGTTGTTGCCCCTGAAGACCGTGGGCTGGACGTAGAAGCCGCCGGCGAGGTCGCCGTCCAGCTCGGCGCGGGCACCGCCGGTGAGGAGCTCGGCACCCTCCTGCTTACCGATGTCCAGGTAGGACAGGATCTTCTCGAGCTGGTCGGTCGAGGCCTGGGCGCCGATCATCGTGTCGGTGTCCAGGGGGTTGCCCTGCTTGATCTTCTTGGTGCGCTCGATCGCGAGCTCGGTGAAGTCGTCGAAGATCGACTCCTGCACCAGCGCTCGCGACGGGCAGGTGCACACCTCGCCGGAGTTGAGTCCGAACATCGCGAAGCCCTCGAGGGCCGACTGGCGGTAGTCGTCGTCGGCGTCCATCACGTCGGCGAAGAAGATGTTGGGGCTCTTGCCGCCCAACTCCAGCGTGACGGGGATGAGGTTCTCCGACGCGTACTGCATGATCAGACGGCCGGTGGTGGTCTCGCCGGTGAACGCGATCTTGCGGATGCGCGGGTTGGACGCCAGCGACTTGCCCGCCTCGGTGCCGAAGCCGTTGACCACGTTGACCACGCCGGCCGGGAGCAGGTCACCGATGACCGACATGAGGAACAGTATCGACGCCGGGGTCTGCTCGGCCGGCTTGAGGACCACGCAGTTGCCGGCGGCCAGTGCCGGGGCCAGCTTCCACACCGCCATGAGGATCGGGAAGTTCCAGGGGATGATCTGGCCGACCACGCCGAGTGGCTCCTGGAAGTGGTAGGCGACCGTGTCGGAGTTGAGCTCCGAGATGCCGCCCTGCTGCGCGCGGATGGCGCCGGCGAAGTAACGGAAGTGGTCGATCGCCAGCGGGATGTCCGCGGCCAGGCACTCGCGGATCGGCTTGCCGTTGTCCCAGGACTCGGCCAGTGCGATCTTCTCGAGGTTCTCTTCCATACGGTCGGCGATCTTGTTGAGGATCACCGCGCGCTCGGTCGGGGAGGTGGAGTTCCACGACGGCGCCGCGGCCCAGGCCGCATCCAGGGCCGCCTCGATGTCTTCCGACGTACCGCGGCCGACCTCACAGAATGCCTTGCCGGTGATCGGTGTGACGTTCTCGAAGTACTCGCCCTTGACGGGGGCCACCCACTCGCCGCCGATGAAATGCTCGTAGCGGCTCTCGTAGGACATCACCGCATCGGCGGAACCGGGCTGTGCGAATACGGGCATCGTGCCCCTCCTTCTCGTCGGCGCGACCCCCATGGTCGACGCTGTGACCCAGGACACTATCCGCGTCGGGGTTGCAGCAACGTTGCACCGACCACTGCGGAACCGAACCCTGTCCGACCGGGCAGGCCCCCACCCGTTCACCCTGCCGGAACGCACCCGTTTCCCACCTACGGCGGGTCCGGCTCCTCCTAGCGTCGGCGGCCATGGACCCCACCACGACATCCCTGGTCGACCGGCCGGAAGCGAGGCGAGCGGGCGCCGGCCGGGAGATCTCGGCGGTCCGCGGGGCGGCGGGCCGCCGCTTCGGCGCCTTCACGGTGATCGCCGACGACCACCGGGTTCAGATCGGGCACGACCTCGAGCACGGCAGCCTCAGCGAGGCCGTGATCCCGACGATGGCCCGCGACCTGCTCGACACCGGAGTGCTGCGGACCGTCGACGAGTTCCACGGGGCCGTGACGGCGCTGGTGACCTCACGAGAGGCGAGCTGGCAGGAGTGCTGGTCCGCCTACTACGCGTCCTCGATCGCCGCGCTCGCCGAGGGCCGCTGCCCCTTCTCCCCGATTCACGACCGGGCCGTGACGGAACTGGTCGGCACTTCGGCGCTGGAGATCGGGTGCTGCTTCGGTTTCCTGTCCCTGCGCCTGGCACGGGAGGGGGTCGACACCGTCGCCGTGGACCTGGACCCCTCGGTCCTCCGACTACTCTGGACCTGTGCGCCCGCCGACCAGCCCGCTCCGCGACCGCTCTGCCTCGACGCCCGCGCCACCCCGCTGGTCGCGGAGTCCGCGGACACCGTCTACCTGGTCCATGTCCTGGAACACCTCGACGAACCCACCGGCTGGTCGGTCGTTCTCGAGGCGCTCCGGCTGGCCCGTCACCGACTGGTCATCGCCGTCCCGTTCGAGGAGGTCGTGGTGACGCAGTACGGACATGTCCGGGCGTTCGACATCCTCGCCCTCAAGCGGCTGGCCGGTCGGATCGAACAGGTCACGACACCCGGCCGGGCCCGGACGCGCGTCGACGCCTACCACGGGGGCTGGCTGGTCGTGGACCTGTGACCCGGGCGGCGGTTCAGAGCAGACCCTGGCGGCCGGCCACGTACACCGCCTCGGCGCGCCGCGAGACCTTGAGCTTGCGCAGGATGTTGCTGATGTGGAACTTCGCCGTGGTCGCGGAGATGAACAGCGCGGCCCCGATCTCCTTGTTGGACATCCCCTCGGCGAGCAGCTTGAGCACCTCGATCTCGCGGGCCGACAGCGCCTCGGCCGTCGCCGACCCGCCCTTGAGCGCGTCGAGGACCATCGAGGCGGTCCGCGGATCGAACGCGCTCTGGCCACGTGACACCGACCGGACCGCGGCGACCAGCTCGGTCACGTCCACGTTCTTGACAACGTAGCCACGGGCCCCGGCCCGGACCGCGCGCACGACGATCGCCTCGTCGAGAAACGTCGTGAGCACCAACGGGGCGACCTCGGGGAACTGCTCCCGCACCGCCGCACACACCCGCAGTCCGTCGAGCTCTGACCCGGTCCCGAGTTTGAGATCGAGCACCGCCACGTCCGGGCGCGTCGACCGGACGGCCCGGAGCGCCTCGTCGGCGGTCGACGCCTCGCCCACCACCTCGAGATCCGGCTCCCGCTGCAGCATCAGACGCAGTCCTTCGCGCAGGACCGCGTGGTCGTCCACCAGGCCGATGCGGGTCTTCTCCGCGC
>CAMNYG010000171.1 GCA_946570335.1 uncultured Dietzia sp.
GGTGGCCTCGGGTGTGCGGTCGTCGGGGGCCACGCCGGTGCCGCCGGTGGTCAACAGCACGGCCGGCGAGCGCCGGATCTGTTCGGTGAGGGCCACGTCGATCTCCGCGTCTGCCACCACGTGCACCTCGACCGGCGAGAAACCGCGCTCCACCAGCCACGACTCGATGATCGGGCCGGTGGTGTCGGTGCGGTCGCCGCGAGAGGCGGCCGTGGAGGAGACGACGACGACGCCCGTCCTGCCCTCATCGAGCACCGCGGGTCCGGCCGGGTGACCGGACGATGCGGCAGCGTTGTCGTCGTCGTTCCCCCGGGGGTTTTCCACCTCGCGCGACCAGTTCCCGCGCTTTCCACCCGTCTTGGTCGCCAGGCGGACCCCGTCCATCGTGGCCAGGGGATCGACGGCCTTGACCATGTCGTGCAACGTCAGGCCCGCCACCGACACGGCGGTCAGCGCCTCCATCTCCACACCCGTCCTGCCGGTGGTCTTGGCGGTGGCCGTGACGCGGATCTCGCCGGCGTCGGCGTCGAGGTCGAAGAGCACCTTCACCGAGTTCAGCGGGATCTGGTGGCACAGCGGGATCAGCTCGGAGGTCTTCTTGGCCGCGCCGATGCCGGCCAGCCGTGCGGTGGCCAGGACGTCGGCCTTGCCGAGTTCGTCGCCCGCGACCATCGTCACCACCTCGGGGCGGGTGCGGAAGACGCCCTCCGCGGTGGCGGTCCGGGTGGTGACGGCCTTGTCGCCGACATCGACCATCCGGACACGGCCCTCGGCGTCGAGATGGGTGAGCTGCGAGTCTGCCATGGTCCCCACGCTAGTCGGCGCGGCCGCGGGCATGCTGGAGGTACCGCGGTGTCACGAGGCGAGGAGGCGTGGAGATGGAGACGGCGATCGTGATCGGTGCGGGGATGGTGGGCCTGTCGACAGCCTGGCATCTGCAGGAACACGGCGTCGAGGTGACCGTGATCGACAGAACGGGGGTCGCGGCGGGGGCGTCGTGGGGCAACGCCGGATATCTCGCCCCGGCCAAGACGATCCCACTGGCCGATCCGAGCGTCTGGACATACGGGCCCCGGGCGTTGATCGACCCCGATGCCGCCGTGCACGTGCCGCTGCGTTGGGACCCCGAACTGGTGGGGTTTCTCGCACGGTTCATCGCCCACGGGACCATGCGGGCCTGGCACCGGACGATGGCAGCCCTGGCCCCGATCAACGCGATCGCGCTCGAGGCGTTCGACGAGCTGGCCGGCGGCGGTGTCGGTGCGCCGACGCACGAGGGGCCGTTCGTCATCGGATTCACCGATCAGGCGCAGGGCGCGAAGTACCTCGACGAGGTCCGGCGGGTCCGCGGCCACGGCCTGGAGGTCGAGGTGGCCAGGCTCGACGCCGCCGACACCGGCACCCTGGCCCCCATCCTCTCGGACGCGGTCACGACGGCTTACCGGGTGGACGGACAGCGCTACATCGAACCCGGCCCCTTCGTGGACGCTCTCGGCGACGCGGTACGCGCCCGAGGGGCCGCGATGCGCACCGGTCAGGCGGTGACCGAGGTGGGCGACGGTGTTGTGCTCGACACCGGCGAGCGTCTGACCGCCGACGCCGTCGTCGTGGCGACCGGCGCCTGGATGCCGGAACTCGCCCGCCCGTTCGGGGTGCGGATGCGCGTGCAGGCGGGCCGGGGGTACTCGTTCTCGGTGGCTACCGACCGGCCGATCCCACATCCCGTCTACCTACCGACGCAGCGTGTGGCGTGCACCCCGTACCAGGGCCGCCTCCGGATCGCCGGGACGATGGAGTTCCTCGCGCCCGACGAGCCGCCCCGGCAGCGGCGGATCCAGGCGATGGCCAACCAGGTCGACGGATTGTTCCGCGGCGTGGACCTCGCCGATCGGCGGGACGAATGGGTCGGTTCCAGGCCGGTCACCCCCGACGGTCTCCCTCTGGTGGGCGCCACCGCCGCCGACGGGGTGTACGTTGCGGGCGGACACGGGATGTGGGGGATGGTGCTCGGCCCCGCCACCGGGAAACTGCTCGCGAAGCAGATCGTCACCGGGGAGATCGACTCGGTTCTCGTGCCGTTCGACCCACTGCGATGACCGTCAGCGGGGCACGTCGGGCCGGAACCGCATCACAGCCAGGGCGCCGGCGACCAACAGTGCCGCGGGGAGGACCAGGGTGAGGCCCATCGCGGTGGCGAAATCGGTGACCGCGATGCCCACCTGCATGACCGCGCCCAATGCGGCGGCGCCGACCACCGCGCCGACCTGCCGCGACGTGTTGTAGACACCCGAACCGGCGCCCACCAGATCGGACGGCAGGCTGCGCATCGACACCGCCGAGTTGGCCGCCCAGCACATCGCGTTGGCCGCGCCCATGAGCACGAGTGGGACGAGCAGCCACGGTGCCGGCGCCTGCCGGGTCATCATGGCGGCGAACAGCAGCATCGCGGAGATCATCGACACGAAACCGGTCGTCGACACCACGCCGGGCGCGGTGCGATCGGTCAGGCGGCCGACGAACGGGGCCGCCACGAGTGAGACCACCGCGGTGGGGATCATCATCAGGCCCGCCACCTGCGCCGACAGTCCCTGCACGGTCTGCAGGTAGAGCATGATCGGGATGTTCATCGAGTACACCGCGAACCCGAGGGTGAAGACCGAGAACGTGCCGAGCGCAAAGTTCCGGTGGGCGAACAGAGCCGGCGGCACCAGGGCGTCCACGCCGAAGCGGCGGGCGCGGAACTGCAGCCACACGAACACCGCGGACGCCGCGAGCCCGGCGACGAGCACTGCCCACAACCACAGTGGCCAACCCAGATCCGGGCCCTGCTGGAGGGTCAGGGTCACGGCGAGCACGGCCACCACGGCCACCACGGCGCTCACCAGGTCGATCCGGCCGACCCCGGTCGGCAGACGTGGCACGAGCAGCGCCACCAGGACGAACGCGAGCAGCCCGAACGGGATGTACAGGGCGAATACCCAGCGCCAGCCGGCGGTGCCCACGATGAGCCCGCCGAGGATCGGCCCGAACAGGCCCGACGAACTGGCCACGGCACTCCACATGCCCATCGCGGCGCCACGCCTGTTGTAGGCGAAGACGCGGTGGATGATGCTCAGCGGCTGCGGGTTGAGCAGCGAGGCGCCCAGGCCCTGGACGGCGCGGGCCGCGATGAGAAGCTCGACGGTGGGGGCGAACGCCGCGGCGGTGGCGGCGACGGTGAAGACCGCCATGCCCGCGAGGTAGACGTTGCGCTGGCCGAAGCGGTCGCCGAGCCGGCCGCTGACCAGAAGCGGGGCCGCGAAGGCGAGCAGGTAGACGGCCACGACCCACACCGTCTCGTTGATGCTCGCGCCCAGGTCTTCGCGGATGCTCGGCAGCGCCACGGCCACCAGCGCCTGGTCCATGAGGGTGATGAACAGGCCGGCGCACAGCGCGGTCAGGGCGAGCCAGGCCTGCCGCTCGGGGACCGGTGGGGGTGTGGACACGCTGGGCAAAGTATTCCCTGGTCACAGGGAAGTCAAAGGAGATGCCGGACCGGGTGGGACGGGGGTTTAATTGCGGGCATGGCGACGCTCTTCGAACCGATCCGCATCCGCGACCTGACGATCCGCAACCGGGCTTGGCTCTCGCCCATGTGTCAGTACTCGTGCGACGCCCGCGACGGCGTGCCCACCCCGTGGCACCTCGTGCACCTGGGGGCGCGGGCGCAGGGCGGGTTCGGGCTGCTGATCGCCGAGGCGTCGGCCGTCGTGCCGGAGGGGCGCATCAGCCCCGAGGACGCCGGACTGTGGAACGACCGGCAGCGGGATGCATGGGCCCCGATCGTCGAGTTCGTCCACTCCCAGGGCGCGGCGATGGGCATCCAGTTGGCGCACGCCGGGCGGAAGGCGTCGACCTACAAGGCGTTCCCCGGCCAGCCCACCGGATCGATGCCCGTGGCCGAGGGCGGCTGGCCCACCGTCGCGCCCTCGGCGATCCCGTTCGGCGACCTCGCGACCCCCGAAGCTCTGGATGCGGCCGGGATCCGGGAGGTGGTGGCCGCGTTCGCCGACGCCGCCCGCCGCGCCGACGAGGCCGGATTCGACGTGGTGGAGATCCACGCCGCGCACGGCTACCTGATCCACGAGTTCCTCTCACCACTGTCCAACGAGCGGACCGACTCCTACGGCGGCTCACGCGACAACCGGGCCCGCCTGCTGCTGGAGATCTGCGACGCCGTGCGGCAGGTGTGGCCGGACGGCAAGCCCCTGTTCGTGCGGATCTCCGCGACGGACTGGGTGGACGGCGGCTGGACGCCCGACGATTCGCGCTGGTTGGCGGACCGGCTGGCCGAGCACGCAGTGGACCTGGTCGACGTCTCCTCCGCCGCCAACACCCCCGACCGTCCGCCGGTGGCGCTCGAGCAGGGCTACCAGGTGCCGCTCGCCGAGACGGTGCGTGCGTCCGGGTCGGCGCAGGCGGGCGACCTGCTGGTCAGCGCCGTCGGGCTGATCAGCGACCCGGACTACGCCGAGAGCCTGCTGG
>CAMNYG010000172.1 GCA_946570335.1 uncultured Dietzia sp.
GGGCTTGTCGCCGCCGCGGTGGACGAGCAGCTGCGCGCCGGTGATGTAGGCCGCCAGCGGGGAGGGGAGGAACGCGGCGGCGCGGCCCACGTCGGCGGGCTCGGCCATACGCCCCATGGGGATGGTGGCGTCGACGGCGGCCACGCCCTCGGCATCGCCGTAGTGCAGGTCGGCGAGCTCGGTCTTGACCGGGCCCACGACGACGGAGTTCACGCGCACCGCCGGCGCCCATTCGACGGCCAGCGACTGGGTGAGCGAGTCGATGCCGGCCTTGGCGGCACCGTAGGAGGCGGTGCCGGGTGAGGGGCGGTGGCCGGAGACGGAGGAGATGTTGACGATCACGCCACCGGGCTCGCCGCCGTTGCCGGTGGTCATGGCCCGGTGGGCCTCCTGGGAGACGGTGAGCGCGGACAGCAGGTTCAGCGCGACGATCTTGGAGTGGAAGTTGGCGCTGGCGTCGGCGGCCAGGGCGAACGGGGCGCCGCCGGCGTTGTTGACCACCACATCGAGGCGGCCGTGCGTGGCGACGATCGCGTCAATCATCTCGCGCACCGCCTCCGGGTCGCGGAGGCCGGCGGAGTGCAACTCGAGGTCCGCGACACCGGACCCCTCGTCGCCGGGGCGCCGCGTGCAGGTGACGACGCCGCCGCCGGCGTCTCTGAATACGCGGCTGATTCCGGCGCCGACGCCTCGGACGCCTCCGGTGACGAGGACTACCTTCCCCGCCAGACCAAGATCGATGTTCGTCATGCGTGCTAGCCTACCAAGCAAGCGTTTGGTTAGTCACCGGACCGTCTCGCGCGGGCGGTGGCGTGCGAAGGGAGCACCATGGGCATCAGCGTCGACAAGGGAGCAGACGGCATCGCGACCGTCACCGTCGACTATCCCCCCGTCAACGCCATCCCGTCCGCGGGCTGGTTCGAACTCGGAGAGCAGATCCTCGCCGCGGGCCGCGACCCCGAGGTCCACGTCGTGATCCTGCGTGCCACCGGCCGCGGGTTCAACGCCGGCGTGGACATCAAGGAGATGCAGGACTTCGAGGGATTCGGCCACCTGCTGGCCGCCAACCGCGGCTGCTATGTGGCCTTCAACGCCGTCTACGAGTGCGCGGTCCCCGTGATCGCCGCGGTGAACGGCTTCTGCGTGGGCGGCGGCATCGGGCTCGTCGGCAACGCCGACTGCATCATCGCCTCCGACGACGCGGTGTTCGGCCTGCCGGAGGTGGACCGTGGCGCGCTCGGCGCGGCCACGCACCTCGCTCGCATGGTTCCGCCGCACATGATGCGCACGCTGTACTTCACCTCCCGCAACGTCACCGCCCAGCAGCTCCACAGCTGGGGAACCGTGTACGAGGTGGTCCCCCGCGACCGGCTCGACGCCGCGGCCCGTGAGCTGGCGGAGGCGATCGCCGCCAAGGACACCCGCGTGATCCGGGCGGCCAAGGAAGCCATCAACCACATCGATCCGGTCGACGTGAAGTCCTCCTACCGCATGGAGCAGGGCTTCACCTTCGAGCTCAACCTCGCCGGCGTGGCCGACGAGCACCGGGACGAGTTCGTCAAGACCGGCAGGAATCTAGACAAGCGATCCGAGAGGACGGGCGAGAACAAGTGACGACGACCCCCACCCCGCGCGACAAGCGCACGAGCCTCGACGACGCCGTGGCGCGCCTTGAGAGCGGCATGACCATCGGTATCGGCGGATGGGGCTCGCGGCGCAAGCCGATGGCCCTGGTCCGCGCGATCCTGCGCCGCGAGGACCTCACGGACCTGACCGTCATCAGCTACGGCGGCCCGGACATCGGCCTGCTGTGCTCGGCCGGCAAGGTCTCCAAGGCGTACTACGGCTTCGTCACCCTGGACTCGGCGCCCTTCTACGACCCGTGGTTCGCGCGTCGCCGTACCGAGGGCTCGATCATCTCCCGCGAGATGGACGAGGGCATGGTCCGCGCCGGCCTCACCGCCGCCGCGCAGCGCCTGCCCTTCCTGCCGACGCGTGCCGGCCTGGGCTCGGACGTGTTCCGGTTCTGGGGCGACGAGCTCAAGACGGTCGACTCGCCGTACGACTTCGAGGGTAAGACCGAGACCCTGCTCGCGATGCCCGCGCTGCGCATGGACGCCGCGCTCATCCACCTGGACAAGGCCGACAAGCACGGCAACGCCGCGTTCACCGGCGCCGACGGCTACTTCGACGACCTGTACGCCATGGCCGCCGACACGGTCCTGCTCGAGACCGACGAGATCGTCGACTCGGCGGACGAGCTGATGGCCGAGGTCGGACCGCAGCGCATGCTCATCAGCCGCATGTTCGTGGACACCGTGTCCGAGGCGCCCAACGGTGCGCACTTCACGTTTGCCGGCGGCTACGGCCGCGACGAGGCGTTCCAGAAGCACTACGCCGCCGCAGCCAAGGACGACCAGGCCTGGGCCGAGTTCGTCGAGGAGTTCCTGTCCGGCGACGAGGCCGCGTACCAGAAGGCCGTTGCCGAGTTCGCCGCGAAGACCGCGGCCGAGAAGGAGGGCTCCAAGTGAGCGAGAACATCACCGACCAGTCCGCCACCAGGGCCGAGTACTGCGCGGTCGCCTGCGCCGAGATCTTCGCCGGCGCCGGGGAGATCTTCGCCTCCCCCATGACCCCCATGGCCACCCTGGGCGCCCGCCTCGCGCGGATGACCACCGAGCCGGACCTGCTCATCACCGACGGCGAGTACCGGTTCCTCGGCCAGACCCCGCCGCTGGGCGAGCTCATCGACTTCGAGGGCTACATCCCGTTCCCGCGCGTGTTCGACGTGCTGCAGGCCGGCACCCGCCACGTGGTGATGGGCGCCAACCAGATCGACAAGCACGGCAACCAGAACCTGTCGGCGTTCGGCGAGGACGTGCAGAAGCCGACGCGCCAGATGTTCGGCCTGCGCGGCGCGCCGGGCAACACGATCGCCCACGCCACCAGCTACTGGGTCGGCAAGCACAGCACGCGCGCCTTCCCGGAGAAGGTCGACATCGTCTGCGGCATCGGCTATGACCGTTACGAAGAGGGCGACCCGGCTTTCCGCTTCCACCACATCCCGAAGGTCGTCACCAACCTGGGCGTGTTCGACTTCGGCGGGCCCGGGCACACGATGCGCGCGCTGACCCTGCACCCGGGCGTCACCGCCGAGCAGGTCGCGGAGAACACGGGCTTCGAGGTGGCCGGGCTGGCCGAGGCGGGCGTCACGCGCGACCCGTCCGCGGAGGAGCTGCGCATCATCCGCGAGGTGCTGGACCCGCGTGGCCTGCGCAACCGCGAGGTGCCGGCGGAGGGCGCGAAGTGACCGGTCCGAAAAACGACGACGATACCGGCACCGGCACCACCCGCGCCGCCACACTGTCGACGGACTTCACCCGACTCGTCGGCGTGGAGTACCCGATCGTCCAGACCGGCATGGGCTGGGTGTCCGGCCCCGAGCTGACGGCGGCCACCGCCAACGCCGGGGGCCTGGGCATCATCGCGTCCGCGACCATGACGTACCCGGAGCTCGAGGCCGCCATCATCCGGACCAAGGAGCTCACCTCGAAGCCCTTCGGCGTCAACCTGCGGGCTGATGCCGAGGACGCCGCCGAGCGCTGCGAGCTGATGATCCGCCACGGGGTGAAGGTGGCGTCGTTCGCGCTCGCACCGAAGCCCGAGCTGATCGCGCGCCTGAAGGAGAACGGCCTCGTCGTCGTCCCCTCCATCGGCGCCGCGAAGCACGCCGTCAAGGTCGCCTCCTGGGGCGCGGACGCGGTGATCGTGCAGGGCGGTGAGGGCGGCGGCCACACCGGCCAGGTCGCCACCACGCTGCTCCTGCCCAGCGTCATCGACGCCCTGGGCGGGGCCGGAAACACCTCGATCCCGGTGGTCGCCGGCGGTGGGTTCTTCGACGGCCGCGGGCTCGTGGCCGCACTCGGGTACGGCGCCGCCGGCGTCGCGATGGGCACGCGCTTCCTGCTCACCAGCGACTCGCAGGTGCCGGACGCGGTCAAGCAGCAGTACCTCGAGCGAGGCCTGCAGGACACGGTCGTGTCGACCCGCGTCGACGGCATGCCGCACCGCGTGCTGCGCACCGGACTGGTCAACGCGCTCGAATCGGGCAGCCCGGTCAAGGGCATGGTCGCGGCCGTGCAGAACGCCAACAAGTTCAAGGCCATGACCGGCATGAAGTGGCAGCAGCTGGCCAAGGACGGCCTCAACATGAAGCGCTCGTCCGACCGGACGTGGCAGCAGATCGTCATGGCCGCCAACACGCCGATGCTGCTCAAGGCAGGGCTGGTCGAGGGCAACACGGAGGCCGGCGTGCTGGCCTCCGGGCAGGTGGTGGGCATGATCGACGACCTGCCCAGCTGTGACGAGCTCATCCAGCGCGTCATGACCCAGGCACACGAGCGGCTGGGGGCTTTGCGCGAGCTGAGCTGATCTCAGGCGACATCACGCCTCGCTGCGACGCCGCCCTGTTCCCGTGAGCAGGGCGGCGTCGTCGTCTCACGGCG
>CAMNYG010000173.1 GCA_946570335.1 uncultured Dietzia sp.
GCTCGGTCACCGGCTCCCGCGAGGGGGCGGGTCGGACAGTGACCGTGCGGTTGGTGGACTCGAGCAGATCCATCAGCACCAGGCGCCCCAGCGACGGCCGGCCGGCGCCGGTGATGAGTTTGACGGCCTCCATGGCCATCATCGACCCCACCGTCCCGGGCAGCGCACCGATCACCCCGGCCTCGGCGCAGCCCGGCACCGAACCGGGCGGCGGCGGGGACGGGTAGAGGTCACGCAACGAGACCGGTTCGACCGGCGCGGGCGGACGCGACCAGAACACCGCCAGCTGCGCGCGGAAGCGGTCGATTGTCCCCCAGATCAACGGTATCCCCGCGATCTCGCACGCGTCCGAGACGAGGTAGCGGGTCGCGAAGTTGTCGCTGCCATCGATCACCAGATCGTGTCCCCGGAGCATCTGCATGATGTTCAGCGCGTCGAGTCGCTCGTGCACCGCGTCGACCCGGACCCCCGGGGCCAATCCGGCCAGCCGCTCCCGGGCCGACTCGACCTTCGGCTTGCCGACGCCCGAGACGGAGTGGATCACCTGTCGGTGCAGATTGCCGAGGTCCACCTCGTCGTCGTCGACCACCGTGATCCGTCCGACCCCCGCCGCGGCGAGGTACAACAGCACCGGCGCACCCAGGCCGCCCGCACCCACGACGAACACCGACGCGCCGCGGAGGCGGCGCTGCCCCACATCGCCGATCGCCTCCAGCAACAGGTGCCTCGAGTACAGGGCCCGCTCGTCCGCGCTGAGTGCGGCGACGGGCTCCACCAACGGCGGCAGGCCCCGCTCGGCAGAATCTCTCATCGCGGTCATGCCCCTCAGCCTGCCACCGGCGCCCCGTCGGGGAACGGCCAGGCGTTGAAGCGACAGGTGGCACCGTCATCCGGGACCACGCCCTCCGGGTCCAGTCGGTGGATGTCGCTGTTGTTCACCCCGAACGTCTGCTGCATCATCACCGGGGCCAGCGCGCCGTTCTCCGGGCACGGCTCGTGCGCCGGGAAGCCGATCGCGTGACCGACCTCATGGTTGACCAGGTACTGCCGGTACGAACCGATGTCGCCCTGGAACGACTGTGCGCCGCGCACCCAGCGCGCGAGGTTGAGGTACACCCGGCCGGTGACGGAGTTGTAGCAGCTCGACTCGAGCTCGATGTCGTACCCGCAGTGCTCGCGCACCGTCATGGGGCTGGCCAGGGAGACCCGGAACGACGGCTCGACGCCCTCGACCCGCCGGAACGCCACCGCGCCGTCGGCAGTCCAGCTCTTCGGGTTGGCCAGAGTCGCATCGACCATCCGCGCCACCGAGTCGTCACCACCGAACTCCACCGTGTCGACGCCGTCCTCCACCTCGACCGTGTAGGTGAACAGCTCGGCCGTCGGGCGCCCCACCACCTCGGTGGCTCCGGGCACGACCCGGAACTCACCGGTTCCGGCCTCGATGTACGGGCCGCCCTCGGGAAGCTCCCCGCTCGGCGGGACCTCACCGGACAGGGGTGAACCGATGATCTCCGTGGTCTCCGCCTGCGCGACCGTCCCCTCCTCGTCCGTGGACCCGGTCGAGACCACCGCGTCGGCGATCACCAGCGCGGTGAGAACCACCAGCACCGGGATCGCGTAGGCGCGCCACCCCCACGTCGCCAGGAACCGGCCCAGCGCGGACTGGCGGGGCAGGTGGTCGCGGGCACCCGGGACCGAACGACGACGACCCGGGGTCGACTCCTCCGGATCCCAGGGCGCACGCAGAGGCTCCCCCTGCGGCGGGTAATACGGGGCACGATGGGCTCCGCGAGACCCGGGCTCGGGGATCTGTCCACCTGCACCCGGGCGACGGCCTTCGCTCATCCGCGTACCTCCACGTCCCTGTCCATGATCAGGTCTCCACGATCCCACACGTCCGACGACCGCCTCATCCCGCACACCGCCGGTGCGGGTATTGTCCGTCTCGCCCGGACGAGAAGTCGACCCCCGCCCGGGCGGAGAAGGAGCCAACAGATGACCAGCCCGGACGGATCGTTCCCCGCGGGAACGGCGCGCACCAGGGCGACGCGGCTCCCCCGCGGTGCACGCCGGCGCCAGCTCATCGACACCGCCGGAACGGTGTTCGTCGACCAGGGCTTCCACGCCGCCGGGATGGACGACATCGCGATCCTGGCCGGGGTCTCCAAACCGGTCCTCTACCAGCACTTCGACTCCAAGCGGGACCTGTACCTCGAGGTGCTCCGGCACCACGTGGACGAGCTGCTCGCCCGCATCCGGGCGGCACTAGACTCGACCTCGGACAACCGGCGCCGCGTCGAGGCGGCCGTCGACACGTTCTTCGCGTACGCCGACACCGACACCCGCGGATTCCGACTGGTGTTCGCTTCCGAGCCGGGTGACGAGACCGTGCGCCGCGAGCTGGACCGCGCCACCGAGGGGTGCACCGACGCCGTCCACGACCTCGTGCGCGGGGACTCCGGACTCGACGCGCACCGCTCCCGCATGCTCGCCGTGGGCGTGGTCGGTGCGAGCCGGGTCAGCGCCGGACACTGGCTGGATGCCGGCCGCCCCATCCCCCGCGAGGACGCGGTGGCCATGACGGTCGCCCTGTGCTGGGGCGGTCTGTCCAAGATCCCGCGCCAGAGCGGTGACCGCCCGGGCCGGTAGGGCCCGGGCGAGCCGATCAGGAGAGGAATCCCACCGGTCGCCGGGCCGTCTCGCCGATCTCCACGTAGGCGACCCTCTCGGTGGACACCAGGTAGCGACGCCCCTTCTCGTCCTCGAGCTCGAGGATCGCCTTGGCGTCCGCGGTGAGGGCGGTCTCGACGCGACTACGGACGTCGTCGGGCTCCATCCCGGTCTTGAACACGAGCTCACGATTGCTGTCGGCGATGCCGATCTTGACCTCCACGGTGCCTGCCCTTCTCGTCGTCGGCGCATGTCACGCCGTCATCGGTGATTCGCGGGATCAAGGCTAGCCCGATCCGTGGCACCGACGGCGCGACGGGATAGGATGTGTGGACGTGGATCACACCCGGATCCGGGCCGAACAGGCGCCCGAGACCACCTGATCCTCGTGGAAATGTGCGCGCCCCGCTCGCGAGGCCGACTTCTGCGGCCCGACTCACTGAAGCGCGCGAGATGAGAAAGGCACCGCCCTGTCCACCACAGATGTCACCACCACCGAAGTAGACGGCATGGCCACGACGACCGCCGTCGTCGACGCCCCGTCATCCGACTCCTCCCCCAGCTTCGCCGAACTCGGCGTCCGCCCGGAGATCGTCACCGCGCTCGCCGAGCGCGGGATCACCCACACGTTCGCCATCCAGGAACTCACCCTCCCGCTGGCACTGGGTGGCTCCGATCTCATCGGGCAGGCCCGTACCGGCATGGGCAAGACCTACGGGTTCGGCGTCCCGCTGCTGCACCGCATCTCGACCGGTGAGGCCACCCGCGAGCTCGACGGCACGCCCCGCGCGCTCGTGATCGTGCCCACCCGTGAGCTGTGCATCCAGGTCACCCAGGACCTCAAGATCGCCTCCACCGGCCTGACCGCCCCCACGGGCAGCGGCACCCGCCCGCTCAAGGTGCTCTCGATCTACGGCGGCACCCCGTACGAACAGCAGATCGAGGCTCTGGAGAAGGGCGTCGACCTGGTCGTGGGCACCCCCGGCCGCCTGCTCGACCTGGCCAACCAGTCCAAGCTCGTCCTGGGCAAGGTCGAGGTGCTGGTCCTCGACGAGGCCGACGAGATGCTCGATCTGGGTTTCCTGCCGGACATCGAGAAGATCCTGCGGATGGTGCCCGAGAAGCGGCAGACCATGCTGTTCTCCGCCACGATGCCGGGCCCGATCATCACGCTGGCCCGCACGTTCCTCACCAAACCCACGCACATCCGCGCGGAGGCCGCCGACTCCGGCGCCACCCACGAGAACACCACCCAGCACGTCTACCGGGCCCACTCGCTCGACAAGCCCGAGGTGGTCTCGCGCATCCTGCAGGCCGACGGCCGCGGCGCCACCATGATCTTCTGCCGCACCAAGCGCACCGCCCAGAAGCTGGCCGACGACCTGGCCGAGCGCGGGTTCAGGGTCGGCGCCATCCACGGCGACCTCGGTCAGGGCGCTCGCGAGAAGTCGCTCAAGGCCTTCCGCTCCGGGGCCGTGGACGTGCTGGTGGCCACCGATGTCGCCGCCCGCGGCATCGACGTGGACGACGTCACGCACGTGATCAACTACCAGTGCCCCGAGGACGAGAAGACGTATGTCCACCGGATCGGCCGCACCGGCCGCGCGGGCCGCGAGGGCGTCGCCGTGACCCTGGTGGACTGGGATGACGTGCCCCGTTGGGGCCTGATCGACAAGGCTCTCGGCCTCGGCTTCGGTGAGCCCGTCGAGACCTACTCGACGTCGGCGCACCTGCGCACCGATCTCGGCATCCCCGAGAGCGCCGGTGGCCGCATCGGCGCCCCGACCGGCACCGGCTCCGGTCGGCGCCCCGCCG
>CAMNYG010000174.1 GCA_946570335.1 uncultured Dietzia sp.
GCGTCGACGCAGGCCCGCAGCGCGGTCGCGTCCGAGCCGGGCGGACAGGCCACCACGTCGACCCGGACGCCGGTGAACCGGGCGCGTCCGTCCACCACGGGACGTTCGAGTTCGGGCGGCAGGTCCTCCACCGGCTGTTCGGGGGCGTTGCGGGCGAAGGCCACAGGGTCGGTCGTGTGCCACTTGCGGACGCCTCGGGCCTGCAGGATCGCGCGGCCGAGCACCACGAGTACGCCGAGGCCCCGGGAGACGGGATCGGCGGCGAGCAGGACGGCGTCGAGCAGATTGGCGGGGCCGTCGGCATCCGGGTGGTCGGCGGGGAGCTGGGCGCCGGTGAGCGCCACCGGGCGGGGATCGTCATGATGGAGGTCCAGCGCCATCGCGGTCTCCTCGAGGGTGTCGGTCCCGTGGGTGAGCACCACTCCGCTCACCGTGGGATCGGTGAGGACGTCGGCCACCGCGTCGACCAGGACATCCCACTCGGCGGGGCCGAACGTGGACGAGTCCGCGTCCAGTACCGGCCGCACGCTCAGTCGGATCCCGCCGGGGAGCACCGGCTGCAACTCGCCCAGCAGCGCGGCGGTGGCGGGGGCGGAATCACCTGCGCGGACCACCCCGTCGGAGGCGGTGGAGGCCGTGATCGTCCCTCCGGTGGTGCAGATCACGACGTGGGGGGTGTCTGTGCTGGTCTCGGGGCTGGTCACCCGGTCCACAGTGGTGGCTGCACGGCCCGGCGTCAACCACCCGGGCCGCAGTCGATGGAACAATGGCGCAACCGTGTTCGTTGGGCCGGTGACACGGTCTGCGGACCGCGCCGGGCCCGCATGCGGTCGCCCGGTACCGCACATACGACGAAAGGACCACGCGTGAGTCTTCGACGGACCATCGCCGCAGTCTCCCTGTCCGCTTTCGCCCTGGGTGGTCTGGCCGCCTGCGGTGGCGAGGACGACGACACCCGGCAGACGGCGCCGGAGCCCACCACGAGCGCCCAGCAGCAGTCGACGATCCCCACCGCCGAGGAGCTGACAGTGCTGCTCGACCAGGCCTCCGACCCGGCGGTGCCGGTCGAGGAGAAGGTCAACCTTGTCGAGGGCGGGGCGGAGGCTCCCGAGATCTTCGACCAGATCGCCGCACTCAAGGCCGACCAGGGCGCGAACGTGGCCATCACCGGTGTCGCGGAGGGAGACATCCCCGGCACGCTCCTCGCCAGCGCGGTGATCACCCAACCCGGCCAGGCGGATATCCCGGTCGAGGTCCAGTTCATCAACCAGGGCGGCAACTGGATGCTGCAGAAGTCGTTCGCCTGCGCGCTGATCACCAACGCCGGACTCGAGGCCCCGCCCACCTGCGCGATGGCCTGATCCGGCCCTGAACCGAGCGGGTCCGGCCGGGGCGCGTGTCAGTGTCCCGGCCGGGCCCGTTCGTCAGGTGCCGCTGCGGAACGACAGGACCGAGTCCTCGTCGTGGGTCGTGCGCTGTCCCGTCTCGGGATCGACGTACACGGCCCGTGTCGAGGACTCGGTTCGTCCGTCCACGGGCAGGGCCGCCCGCAGGTCCACGGTCAGCTCGCCGGATCCGGCGACCTCATAGGTCTCCACGTCGAGCGTGACCCCGGGGCCGCCGTCGGGGGCGGGGGCGGTCAGGGTGTCCGCGGTGTCCGGCGCCGTGATCTCCATCCGGACCGTGGCCAGGTCGCCCTCGATCCCGACCAGCTGGTAGGTCATGACCCGCGTGGGGGCCACCGCGTCGTCGACCTGATGAGTGACTGTCCAGCGTGCGCCGGGGCCGATCGCCTCGGTGGGAAAGACGACGGTGGCGTCCGAGATGGCGTTGGCGGTGATCTCCACCCCGGCCCGGGCGGCGTCGGTGGCGTCCACCGGAGCGGCCAGACCCAGTTCGCGCACGGTGCCGTCGGCACTACGGGTCCACGTGACGGTGAAGCCGGCCGCGGTGGCGAACTGCGCGGCGCGGAGTTCGTCCACCGAGGCGAACTCCCGGACGGTCACCGTGGCCCGCTGCGCCCGGTCGACGTCCGGCTCGGATCGGCCCTCGACGGTGAGGGTCTGCTCCGGGGTCTCGTCGACGCGTGCCTGTGCGCCCGGCACCTCGGTGCGCGCGGTACCAGACTGGGCCACCTCGACCGTCTCCGGCTCGCGGGAGGGCCCGTACGACAGCACGCGCCGCTCACCGGCACCGGCGTCCAGGACCTCGACCACGGGCGCGGGACCGGGATCGACAGTCATCTCGGGCTCCAGTGACTGGTCGTCCGCGGCGACGCTCGAGTTGCCGACGCCGGTTGCCGCGTCCTCGGACCCGGAATCCCCGCAGGCGGCGACGCCGAGGAGTACCGAGGTCGCCACTGCCGAGGCGAGAAGTCGACGGCCACGACGGGCGGGGCGTGAGCGGGCGGGGGCACGGTTCGATCGCGGTTTCACGGCCCCGAGCCTAGAGGGTCACCCACCCGCGTCCTCCGGCTCGGCGGCGACATCAGGGATACTGGGCGCCATGACGGACACCAACGAGGCGCAGCCGGATGCGTCCGGGCCCACGGCGGTCCCGGCGAGCGCGGCGCCGGGCTACTTCAAGGCGGGGCCGGTGGTCATGCTGGTGATCGCCGGCGTCGCCGTGCTCACCGACCAGATCACCAAGATCCTCGCCGTGACCGTTCTCGAGCCGGGCCGTCCGGTCGAGCTCATCGGCGAGACGGTCCGTCTGACCCTGATCCGGAATCCGGGGGCGGCGTTCTCGATGGGCACGGACCTGACGGCGGTGCTCAGCGTCGTGGCGATCGTGGTCGTGGTGGGCCTGTCGTGGTTCTCGCGCCGGGTCCACTCCCGTTGGTGGGCGTGGGGGCTGGGACTGGTGCTCGGTGGCGCCGCCGGCAACCTGATCGACCGCCTGCTGCGCGATCCCGGGGTGCTGCGCGGCCATGTCGTGGACTTCGTGTCGGTGGGCTGGTGGCCGGTGTTCAACGTGGCTGACTCGTGCCTGGTGGCCGGCGTGATCGTGATCGCCGTGGCGGTCCTCCGCAACATCGACTACGACGGCACCCCGGTCTCGGACCGTGCGGACAGGCCGAAGCGCACGGCGGTATCCGACAACGGTGACGAGAAGTCCGCCGATGGGTGAGGTCCGCACCTTCCCCGTTCCCGACGGCCTGGACGGTATGCGCGTCGACGCCGGCGTCTCCCGACTCCTGGGCATCTCACGCACCGCGGTCGCCGACCTGGCCGCCGAGGGCAAAGTCCTGTTGGACGGTCGCACCGTGGGCAAGTCGGACAAGCTCACCGGCATGAGCTGGATCGAGGTCGAGATGCCCGAACCCCGGGCAGAGCCCGCGGTGGTCGCCGAACCGGTCGAGGGCATGACGGTTCTGTACTCGGACAACGACATCGTCGTCGTCGACAAACCCGTCGGTGTCGCGGCGCACGCCTCGGTCGGCTGGACCGGCCCCACCGTGATCGGCGGCCTCGCCGCCGCCGGGTACCGCATCTCCACCTCGGGTCCGCCGGAGCGCAAGGGCATCGTCCACCGTCTCGACGTGGGAACGTCCGGCCTGATGGTGGTGGCCGCGTCCGAGCGCGCATACACCCTCCTCAAGCGCGCGCCGATGGTGCCGGACAGCGGATCGGGCGACACACGTCGTCGGACTGGCGGTTCGCGGTGACCTCCGACGGCAAGCACTCGGTCACCCACTACGACACCCTCGAGGCGCACCAGGCCGCCACACTCGTGGAGGTCGACCTGGAAACCGGCCGCACGCACCAGATCCGGGTCCACTTCTCGGCGCTGCATCATCCGTGCGCGGGTGACCTGACCTACGGCGCGGACCCCGTTCTGGCCTCGCGACTCGGGCTGGAGCGACAGTGGCTCCACGCGGTGGGGCTCGGTTTCGAGCATCCCGGTACCGGTGCGCGCGTCGACTTCAGCAGTTCCTACCCCGACGATCTCCAGAACGCGCTCGACATCCTGAGATCGGCGTGAGCGATTCCGCGCGAACGGCTCTGCCGGTGCGTGTGCTCAAGGCCGCCGGCGTGGGCGTGCTGGTCGTGCTGGCGCTGGTGGTGATCCTCACCGCGTTGCGCACCGAACTGCCGCGTAACCCGGGCGTGATGTCCGACGCGCTGGGGCCCGACCATGGCGAGCCGGTAGCCGAGTACCTCGATCGTGCCGCCGCCTCGCTCGGCGACGAGGTCGTTGGTGGGGGCGACGACGCGGTGGCCGGTGGTGGGGGAGCCGCCGACGACCGGGACGACGACAACGACACCCCCTCCCTCACCTCCGCAGCGCCCCGCTGGGCGCTCGTCTCCGCGGCTCAGGCGTGGACCACCGCGGACGCCGGGGCCGTGGCCCTGGACCTGCCGCGGGTCTCGGGGCTGATGGTGCAGGTTCCGGTGGACGGGGTCGCCATGCCGGTCACCGAGGTGGTCCTCACCGAGCCGGTGGCGGGGGAGTCCTCGCGCGGGCCGGTCATGGGTCGTGGCC
>CAMNYG010000175.1 GCA_946570335.1 uncultured Dietzia sp.
ACAAGACCCAGGTGGTCGGGCCCGGCGACGGCGACACCCCACGCACCCGCCTCACCCATTCGCTGGAAGTCGCGCAGATCGCGCGCAGCATCGCGGCGGGGCTGGGCTGCGATCCGGACCTGGCGGACCTGGCGGGTCTGAGCCATGACATCGGCCATCCGCCGTACGGACACAACGGCGAGCGGGCACTGGACGAGGTGGCGCGCGGCTGTGGTGGCTACGAGGGAAACGCGCAGACCGTGCGCATCCTGTCGCGGCTCGAGCCGAAGGTCGTGGATGCGAACGGCCGGGGAGTGGGGCTCAACCTCACCCGCGCGGCCCTGGATGCGGCCACCAAGTACCCGTGGTTGCCGAAGGAGGGCACGAGCAAGTTCGGGGCGTACGCCGAGGACGCGGAGATCCTGGAGTGGATCCGAGAGGGAGCCCCCGGTGAGACCCGCTCGCTGGAGGCGCAGATCATGGACTTCTCGGACGACGTGGCGTACTCGGTCCACGACGTGGAGGACGCGATCGTGGCGGGCCGTCTCGACCTGCGCTCGCTCTCCGACCCCTCGGAGGTCGCCGCCCTCGCCGAGTTGGGTGCCGGCGAGTTCCGCGGTCCCGACGTCGATCAGTTGGTGGAGGCGGCCGGACGACTCGGCTCGCTCGAGGTGGTCCGGGCGGTGCAGCCGTTCGACGAGAGCTTCCGCGGGATGGTCGCGCTCAAGTCGCTGACCAGTGAGCTGGTGGGGCGCTTCGTCATGCCCGCCATCCACACCACCCGCGAGGTGCACGGTGCGGTGCCGCACGGCCGGTACAGCGCCGATCTGGAGGTGCCGGTGGAGGTGGAGGCCGAGGTGGTGATGCTCAAGACGATGGCCGTGCGCTACGTCATCAGCGACCCGGGTCACCGGGTCCGGCAGGAACGGCAGCGCGACCGCATCCACCGGGTCGCCGAGTACCTCGCGCATTCCGGTCGCGCCGGACTGGATCCGTTACTTCGCCCGCTGTGGGACGCAGCTCCGGACGATCCCGCCCGGATGCGGGTGATCGTGGACCAGATCGCGCTGTACACCGAGAGCCGGCTCGAGCGGATCGACAGGGCCAGCGCCGGCATCCAGGCGGCGTGGGGCTGACCGCCCGACCGCAGATGCCGCTCACAGCACGTGGGTGCGCGCGCGTGCGAACCGTCGGTCCTCGGAGGGCTCGAGAACCTCGGTGAGTCGGTGCATCACCCAGGTGAACCGGGCGAGTGCGATCAGTGCGGCCCGTACCGTGGGATCCCCGACGTTGGGGGAGGGTCCTTCCGCCGGCGGGGTGGAGGTCGTTGTCGTCGTTGTCGAGGTGGAGGCGTGGCCGGCGGCGGTCGGATGATCGATCTGCTGTCGGGCCAGCGCTGCGGACTCCCGGGCACCGGAAACCGCATCTCGGATGAGGTCGTGATGCCGCGCCAGCCCCGCCGCCCCCGCGGGGTCGGTGGCCGCGCTCATGAGGACCTGGGCGAACCGCACCGACGAGCGTGACGAGTAGACCATGAGACTGCGCGCGGAATCCACGCGTTCGTGGCCGATGATGAGGAACGCCGTGGACATCGCCGAGATGGTCTGGTCGATCTCCGCCTGGCAGGCCTCCACCGCGTGCACTCTGCCCAGGAGCGCGCTGCTCCCGCCTGGGGACGCGGAGAATTCGGCACCGTCCTGCAGCAGTGCGTCCACCGCGTCGACGTACGCGTCGACCTTGGCCACCACCTCCGGCCGCGACGTCGTGGACAGCAGCAGGTAGGCGCACAGCACTCCGCAGATACAGCCCGCGATGGTCTCCTCCAGCCGGACTTCGAGTAGGTGTCCGTGCAGCACGCCGAGGACGTCGTACAGTGCCACGAGCATGGTCGTGATGAAGAACGCGGCATACGCGTAGTTGAGGGGCGCGAAGTAGATCATCCCCATGATGCTCAGCAGGCAGATCGCCAACAGCACGCCGTCGACGCCGTGGGCGAGATATGTCAGCACGACCCCCGCGAGCAGGCCGAGGATGGTTCCCAGCAGACGTCGGTAGGCGCGGGTGAGGATGCCACCGCGCGTGGTGGTGCTCAGGAACACCACGAACGCGGTCAGTACCGCCCAGTACCAGCGGGATGCGGAGATGGCCTCGCCCACTACGGAGGCGATCGCGGTGGCGGTCATCGCCTGGATCGCGAGTCGGCTGGTGGGGGTCCACTTGCGCCACGGCGTCCACCGCGGGAGCGTGAGGTGCCGTGCGGTGCAGAGCGTCGTGGCAGGAGACGACGAGCCCTCCACCGGCGTGCTCGCGGGCGTCGGGGTGGCGTTCGACCCGGAATCCCCGCGACTCCGGTGTCGCGGTCGCAGCTCCATCTCCTTCAGCCGCGCGTGCGCGAGGACGCATTCGGCGAGTCGGAAGTCGCGCAGATCGCCGGGGCCGGCGGGCGATCGGTCCTGGGTATCGACCTCGTGGATCACAGAACGTGCCCAGCGCCGGGCCTGGTCGAGTCTCGGGCCGGAGGTGCGCTCGTCGAGGGCAGCCTGCACGTGGCCGATCGCCTCTGAGCGTTCGCCTGCTCCGGTGCCGTGAGCCGGATGCTGGCCCCGGTGGGAACCGTCGAGCCCGAAGGAGGCGTGCCCGTCGCTGTGGCACAGTGCCAACTGTCGACAGGCCTCCTCGGTGTGGACGCAGGCGTCCATGACGCACAGTGCGAGGGTGTCGGCGTCCCAGTTCGTGAACGTCTCGGTGCGGAAGCTCTTCTGCCAGTCGGTGACGGCCCGCCACATGGTGTCGACACGTTCGAGGCGGTTCGCCAGTGCACGCTCGTGGGCCGGAGAGGACGCCGAGTCCAGGGCTGCGGCGGTGGCCACGCGCAGTTCGCGGAGCAGGACCCCGAGTTCGCGTTCGGGGTGCCGACCGAGCCACATGATCAGCTTCATGAGGAACTGCGTCCCCGCGGCGCCGGCCGCGATCAGACAGAACGCGGACAGCTCCTTTGGCGTGGGGTGCATGAACAGGGTGAAGAAGTACGCGAAGAACGCGAGTGAGCCCACCGCGGTGGCTCGTGCCCCGAAGCGGCGGGCCCACACCGCTGTCCCCGAGATGAGGACGAACACGGCCAGCAGGATGTAGCGCTGCGAGTGCAGCGCCGTGGCCAGCAGTGGCACCAGGACGAGCGTGGGGATCAGGAGCCCGGTGGTCAGTATCCGAGCCGGGGCGGTGGAGTCCTTGACGAAGAGTCCCGACATCAGGGACAGGAACATCGACATGGCCAGCAGGCCGTTGTCGGCGTGCAGCACGTGGATCACGCCGTAGCCCCATAGCACGCTGAGCCCGATGCCCGTGGTGACGGAGAGCACCTTGCGCAGTCGTTCGCGGGCGGGGTCGCGCGCCCCGAGGGCGTGCAGCGTCCGAGAGATCACACCGTGGTTCACCGTTGTCCGACCGCTCTGGTGAGGTCGCTGACGAGGCGGTCCACTTCGAGTCCGCTGATAGTGGCGCCGGGGGTGAACCCGGTGCGCACCACCACGAGATCTGCGGAGGGGACCACCACGATGTACTGACCGTCGTGCCCGGAGGCCCAGAATGCGTCCTCGGGCATGTCCAGCCGCGGGGGAGCGCCGTCGCCGACGGTGTTGGTCCACCACTGGGCGCCATAGGGGTCCGGCTCGCCTCCGGCCGGGACGACGGTCGTGGAGTAGTCCATCCAGCCCTCGGGCAGGAGTGGTTCCCCGTTCACCACCCCGTCGTCCAGCACGAACTGCCCGAATCGCGCGAAGTCTCTGGGGGTGGCCCACAGGTACGAGCTGCACACGGACCGGCCGGAGGCGTCGGCCTCGAGCACGGCGCTGCGCATGCCCAGCGGCCGGAACAGTAGTTCGTCGGCCATCTCGGGTCCGAGCCCGGTGCGCTCGTGCAGGAGGGCGCAGATGAGGTTGGTGGTGCCGGAGGAGTACTGACGGTACGTGCCGGGCTCGTGGGCCGGTGGCTGGGAGGCGGCGAAGGCCGCCATGTCCGGCTCGTCGAAGAGCATCTGGGTGATGGGCGTGCCGAGGTCGTATTCCTCGTCCCAGTTCAGGCCGGAGGTCATGCGCATCAGGTCGTCGAGCGAGATCTGCGCGCGGTCATCGGTCCATTCGGGGCGCAGACCGGTGCCGGCGGGGTCGAGGTCCGCGTCCGGGAATTCGACGATCGCGCGACCGACGAGGGTGGAGGCGACGCTCTTGCCCACGGACCAGCCGAGCTGGCGGGTCTCGGGGTCGAATCCGTCGCCGTACCGCTCGCCGATGATCTCACCGTGGTGAAGGACCACCAGGCCGCGCGTGCCCTCCTGAGCTGCGGCGACGTCGAGGGCAGCCTCCACTGCGGTCCGGCTGCCCTCGGCCTCGGGGAGGGCGATACCCCCGCGTCCGCCCTCGGGCGGCGCCGGGGGAGGTGTGCTCTGCTGTGCGCCCGCGGCGCGGTCGCCGAGTGCGCGGCCGTGCTCGGGGACGTATGCGGTC
>CAMNYG010000176.1 GCA_946570335.1 uncultured Dietzia sp.
CCGGGCCGGGCGTGATCTCGGGTGCGGCAGCAACCGCGACCGGAGCCGCAGGCGGACCGGTCAACGCCGCCACCACCCCGGCAGGTGCACCACTGGCCCCCGTGCACACCACCACGCCCCAACCCGCCGGCAGGGTGACAGGCGGGCCCGGAATCGGCGGACTGCGCGGCACCGGCGGCCGTGAACGCGACCGGGGATTGTCAACCACAGCCGGACTCCTCGGTGCAGGCGCAGCCACCGCCACCGGAGCCGGAACCTCACGACTGGGCGGCGCAGGAACACTCGCCGGCCTGGGCAACACAGCCCGACCAGGCGTCGCCCCGGCCCCCACAGCCCCCGGAACCGGCACCCTCACCGGCGGTGGACCAACCACTAACCCTGGCGGCCCGGCAGCAACACCACCACCATCAAGCGCCACCACCGCCAGCCGACCAGGCGCCCTACCGATGCCGATGACCAACGCCGGCACCACAGGTCAGACCAACAACCGACGCGGCCACACCCCAGCCAGCTACCTGACCAACGCCACCAACACCACCGACATCATCGGCGACCCGGTCAGGGTCACACCCGCAGTACTCGGCAGGCAACCCGTCACAACACCCGAGTCACCGCCCCGGTTCTCCGAGTCCGGGGTTGCTGCCGGCCCAACTGAGGCGGGGAGCAAGTCGCCCGGTCACCGAATCGTCGGACTTCGTGCGATGTCAATGCCGCGCCGGCCCACGAACGCCACAAATGACTGATATCCCGGCTCGCCGACACGCGGTGAACCGGGATATCTCCCGTGGAGCGGATGACGGGATTCGAACCCGCGACCCTCACCTTGGCAAGGTGATGCGCTACCAGCTGCGCCACATCCGCATCGATCCCGGGGCGTGTGCACGCCCTCGGCCTCGTGAAGTAGAACAATAACCTATCCCGGATAGGCGCCGGGGGCGGGGTGCTCCCGCGCGGCCTGTGGGGTTGAGCGAGCCGGCACCGGGCATGCCCGCGAAGCCCCGGACGCAGTCGTGCGCAGCGCCTGTACCCTGCCAGGTTTCGCTCAGGTTGCCCCGACTAGCCTGGGATCGACCGGCGCCGAGCCGTGCCCGAGGTCCAACGAGACTCGAGGACGCCTCGGCGCACCGCGACCCGCAGATGGACCCCATGCCCAGAACAGCCGCCGTCACCGCCTTCTTCCGCAACGCATGGCGCACCCTCACGGCGATGCGCACGGCCCTGATCCTGCTGTTCCTGTTGGCCGTCGCAGCAGTGCCCGGTGCACTCCTGCCGCAGCGCAGCCTCAACGAGGGCAACGTCACCGAGTACATCGAGGAGAACGGCTGGCTCGGTGAGCTATACGACAAGCTGCAGCTGTTCGACGTGTTCTCCAGTTGGTGGTTCACCGCCATCTACGTGCTGCTGTTCATCTCGTTGGTCGGCTGCCTGACACCGCGCTCGATCGACCTGGTCAAGCAGCTGCGCACGCCGCCCCCGCTGGCACCGCGGAACCTGGGCCGGCTGCCGCACCACGCCGCATACCGCACTACTGCCACGCCCGAGCAGGCGGCGGACCAGGTGCAACGTGCACTGCGCGGTTGGCGGGTGCGGCGCAACGACGGCGACGGCCGCGTGGCCGACACCATCGAGCTGTCCTCCGAGCGCGGCTACACGCGCGAGGTCGGCAACATCGTCTTCCACTTCGCACTGCTGGCACTTCTCATCATGTTCGCGGCCGGCAAGTTCGTGTACGCCGAGGGCATGCGGGTGCTCATCGCGACCGAGGACTCGCCGGCGTTCTGCAACACCACCCCGAGCGCGTACGACTCGTTCCGTGCCGGGCTGCTGGTCGACGGCACCGATCTCGAACAGTTCTGTATCAAGATCGAGGATTTCCGCGCCGACTACCTGCCCAACGGCCAGGCCGAGATGTTCACGTCCAACGTCCGGTACAGCGAGGACGTCACCACCACGGAACCCGACACGTGGGAGCCGTACGAGATGCGGGTCAACCACCCGTTGCGGATCGGATCGACTCGCGTCTATCTGCAGGGGCACGGCTATGCGCCCACGTTCACGGTGACGTATCCGAACGGGGAGACCCGGACGGACACCCAGCACTGGCAGCCGACGGAGGTGCAGACGTTCCTGTCGTCGGGGATCATGCGATTCGATCCGCCGGCGGGCATGTACCCGGACCTGTACGAGCGTCGTGAACAGCAGATCGCGGTGCAGGGGCTGTTCGCACCGACCGCGCAGTTCGACGGCACCCTGCTCAGCTCCAGCTTCCCGCGGATGGACGACCCGGCGGTGGCGATCGACGTCTACCGGGGCGACGCCGGGCTGGATACGGGCCGTCCGCAGTCGATCTTCTCGCTGGAACCGGACCTGATCGAGTCGGGACTGCTCAACCGCGAGGCCCGCGTCAACCTGCGCCCCGGCGAGTCCACGACGCTGGCGGACGGCACCGAGGTCCGCTTCGACGGCGCTGAGGAGTTCATCAACATCCAGGTCTCGGAGGACCCCACGCAGATCTGGGTGGGAGTGTTCGCCGTGGTGATGATGGGCGGGCTGGTGTTGAGCCTGATGGTTCGGCGTCGGCGGATTTGGGCGCGGGTGTGTGTCGACGACGACAACGTCACCCGCGTCGACCTGGGTGGCCTGGCCCGGACGGACCGATCGGGCTGGGGCTCGGAGTTCGATGCGCTCAGGGACCGGTTGGTCGCTGAATCCACTGTCACACCCGTGTTGCCCGGTGACGGCTTGCCTGATGCGGCGGAGCCGGGACACACTTCAACCAGTCGCGGCGATTCTGGCGACACCGTGCGGAAGGACGACAACCGGTGAATACCTTGATTCTCGCGCAGGGTCTGCCTGTGAACGAGACCCTGTCCACGTACTCGGACCTGGCGTTCCGGACGGCGTTCGGCATCTACGTGCTGGCGTTCATCGCGTCGCTGATCTACTACGCGGGCTTCCGGGTGGCGAAGGTCTCCGAGAAGGAGCTCGTGGCGGCCGGTGGGACCGGGTTGACCGAGTCGACCTCGCTCACGGAGACCGTTGCTGCCGACGATGCGCGAGCTGCCGCCGGCAATTCCAGGTGGGCCCGGATCATGCAGCTGTTCGTCGTGATCGGCTGGGCGTTCGCTGTCGCAGCATGGGTGCTGCGCGGTGTCGCCACCAGCCGGTTCCCGCTGGGCAACATGTATGAGTACATCCTCGGGACCACGATTCTCGGCGTGGGCGCCGGCCTGGTGTTCCTGCGCAAGCCCGCCATGCAGGCGGCGTGGCCGTACGTGCTGCTCCCCGTCCTGGTGTTGATGTTCTTCGGCGGGACGCACATCTATTCGGAGGCCGCGCCCGTGGTGCCGGCACTGCGTTCGTACTGGCTACCGATCCACGTGTCGATCATCGTGCTGGGGTCGGGCATCCTGTTCATCCCGGGCGTGGTGTCGATCATGTACCTCATCCGCGTGTGGCAGCCGCAAGGACAGGAATCCGGTTGGGGTGCGTGGTTGGCGCGGCCGCTGCCGTCTGCCGAGACCCTCGACCGGCTGGCCTACCGGGTGACGGTGATCGGTTTCCCGATCTTCGGTGTGGGCATCATCATGGGTGCTGTCTGGGCCGAGAGCGCGTGGGGCCGCTTCTGGGGTTGGGATCCCAAGGAGACCGTCTCGTTCATCACCTGGGTGCTGTACGCGGTCTACCTGCACGCCCGCGCCACGACGGGCTGGGGGGCCAAGCGCGCGGCGTGGATCAACATTGCCGCGTTCTCGGTGCACGTGTTCAACCTGTTCTTCATCAACATGGTCGTCTCGGGTCTGCACTCCTACGCCGGCCTGAACTAGCGACGCGCGCCACCAGCTGTACTGACCGCGGACGTCGTGCCGCCGCCAGGCTCGTTCCCCGGCCGGGCGCGCACCACGTCGGCGTCCGCACCCGTGTCGAGTCGCTGCGTTCCGTGTTTCCGCAGGTATGCGCCGGTAGTCGGCTGACTGAATGGCTCAACCAGCCGGGCCTGCGCGTGGTTGAGCGACGTCAGAGCTGGGCGAGGAACTGCTTCCAGATCGGCTTCCAGAAGTCGATGGCCTCGGCCGAGTCGAGCTTGGTGTGGTTCACTCCGACCGTGGCCTTCCCGCCGGGTTTGGCGCTGACGTTCACCGCAACGCGCGTGCCGTCGGCCAGCGCGACCCGCCAGTAGCGCCACTTTTCCGTGGCGGAGGTGGTGGGGGGACCGTCGAGCGGTACGCCTCCGAACTCGTCGCGGCCGTCCACGAGTTCTCGCCACGCCGCCAGCGCCCGGTCCATGTCTCCCGGCACTGTCTTGGTGGCGGAGGTCTGGAACTTTCCGTCGCAGGACTGGCCGGGAACCCGCAAGCCGGTGTGCTGCTCGTACGCGATCGCCGTGCCCTGAGCCCACCATTCGCGACGCTCCATGGTCTCCGGCATGAGTTCGAGCGTCTGTCGGGCGATCGCGGTGTGGGTCATCTCGCGCGCGCC
>CAMNYG010000177.1 GCA_946570335.1 uncultured Dietzia sp.
GCCGGTGGACCGATCACCGGCCGGCTGGAAGGAGCGGGCTCCCTGCCCGCCCCCTCCACCGGCTCCCACGCGCTCCCGCCGGCTCCCCCGCTCGCCCCGCTGCCCCGGTGAATCTCGCCCCGCCGCACCCCTGAATCCAGGGAAGTCGCGGGTCACGTCCCTGAACGTGCCGGGCAGGGCCGGGCCTGAGCCTCCCAGACCCCGGACGTGCCGCGGCGATGTGAGTCCATCAGATGGGTGTCCACCACCCCGACGGCCTCCATCAGCGCGAAGATCGTCACCGGCCCCACGAAACTGAAGCCCCTGCGCTTGAGTTCCCTGGCGAGCGCCTCGGACTCCGGGCTCCGGCTGGGCACCTCCTCCATCACCTGCGGCTCAGGGGTGGACTCCGGCCGGAACGACCAGATGAGCTCCGACAGCCCGCCGTCCGAGCGCAGCTCCACGGTGGCCCGGGCGTTGGTGATGGCGGCGTCGATCTTCCGGCCGTTGCGCACGATCCGCTCGTCGGCCATGAGCCGGGCCACATCATCCTGGTCAAAGGCGGCCACCGCGTCCGGTGAGAAGCCCGCGAACGCCTCCCGGAACGCCGGGCGTTTGCGCAGGATGGTCACCCAACTCAGCCCGGACTGGAAACCCTCCAGCACGAGCCGCTCATACAGCCCGGCCTCGTCGTGGACGGGCATACCCCATTCCGTGTCGTAATACTCCCGCAACAGCGGGTCCCGGGCCGCCCACGGTGGCCGCCGCAGCCCGTCCTCACACAACACCGACCCGGTGCCGTGAGCGAGGTCGGGGACGGTACCGGAGGCGCCGGCCCGCGCCTCATCTGCGGTCCGGGTGTCGATCAGGTTCTGGGTGTGGTTCTGCATGTGATCTCCGTCGATTCATCGCACCACCCGTGCGGTGGTGGCCGACAGACTAGGAGCGAACTACGACAACACGCCGCTGAGCTGGACGATCCGCACCGCCCCCACCACCATCAGCGCGATGCCCACCACGATCGTGAGCACTCGGCCGGCCACGCGACCGAAGGACAGGAACCTGTCGATTCGCCGGGTGGCGGCCGCGACCCCTCCGGAGTTCACCCGCGACAAGGTGATGATCAGGGCGACGCTGGGCAGGATCGCCACGATCGCGAACATCACGATGTGCACGACCTTGAGCCACGCCGGCGTGTGGTGGAGCGAGATGAGCACCATGCCGCCCGCGAACGGGGCGGACGTGCCGGACTGGATGACGCCCAGCGAGATGCCGGTGGCCGCGATCCCGAACTTCTGCAGCACGTTCTGCGCGAGCGGGGCCTCGACCGTCTCCTCCGCCTTCTCTGAGGGGGTCCGCAAACCCAGCACCGTGATGACCACGCCGATCACGCCCAGCACGACCATCGCCCACAGGTTGTAGAACAGGCTCCGGACGAACTCCTCGTTGTTGCCGATCACCCACACCGACACCAGCGAGAGCAGCACGATCCCGCAGAACGCGCCGCCGGTGAACCGCGCGGCCCGCGGCGTGAAGGGGACCCCGCGACCGGCGGAGGACAGCCACAGCCCCGCGATGACGGCGAACGCCAGGAGATTGAGCGAATCGATCGCCGCGAATCCCAGCAGACTGAGGTAATACTGCACCGGATTACCCTACCGGCGACCGCCGGTGTCGGGCCCTCGCCGATGCCCGGGTCACCGCCATCACGCGGGGAACGCCTCGCGCGAGGCCGTCTCGTCCGGGGTGTCGGGGTGGCCGGTGTTGTCGTCGTCGTCCATCGCGAGCGGGGCGCGGCGGCGAGGATCCCACGGCCAGGCCTCAGTGCACCGGGTCCGCCGCGGTCGCCTGCCCGGACCTCTCCTGGTACCGGTTGCGCACCGCGCGGAACGTCCAGAGCTTGTTGACGACGAAGTTGATCGGCATCGTGATGAGGATCGTCAGCAGCTGACTCCAGTACTCACGTGAGTGAATGCCTGCTTCCTCGTGCCAGAACGGCTCCGGAAGATACAGGGGACTGCTGGGATTGGTGAACGCGAGCTTGATGAACACGCCCGCGGCCGCCGCCACCGAGCCCACCACGAGGAACGGCCAGAACTCCTGCCACGCCGGGGCCTTGTTGCCCTTGCCGAACGTCCAGTGCCTGTTGAGCAGGAAGTTGTAGAAGTTCGCCACCAGGAAAGCGACGATCCATACCAGTGTGGTGAAGCGGAAGTTGAAGTCGGTTCCGGGAATAGGGAACAGGACGTTCTGCGCGTTGTGGGTTCCGCCGTTGGCCCTGTTCATCAAGACCGTGACGATCATGTTGACGACCATGCCGGAGCCGCCGACGATCCCGAACATGACGAACTGTCGGAGGCTGCGGCGGTAGCGGCCGATCGCGGGAGGCGCCGGGGTCACAGCGAGCCAGTCTAGGCGCTAAGCCCTCGCCGGGGAGGCTACTGGGCGCCGTGACCGGCCGGGACGCGCTCGGAGGCGATGTCGATCGGGCCGGGCGCGGTGCCGTCGCCGAACGGGCGGCCGCCCAGCTCCTCGCGGTGGTGCGGGGTGAGCAGGCCCGCCAGGTCCGGCCCCTTGGGCACGATGCCGGTGGGGTTCACGTCGCGGTGGACGTTGTAGTAATGCTCCTTGATCTGCGGGAAGTCGCAGGTGTCGCCGAAGCCGGGGGTCTGGAACAGGTCGCGCAGGTAGCCCCACAGTGCGGGCATCTCGGTGAGCTTGTTGCGGTTGGCCTTGAAGTGTCCGTGGTAGACCGCGTCGAAACGCACGAGGGTCGTGAACAGACGGATGTCGGCGGCGGTGATGGTCTCACCCACTAGGTAGCGGCGGGTGGCCAGTCGCTCCTCGAGGCGGTCCAGGGACTCCCACAGTTCGTCGTAGGCCTGCTCGTAGGCGCCCTGGTCGGCCGCGAAGCCGCAGCGGTAGACGCCGTTGTTGACGGTGGGGTAGATCCAGGAGTCGAGCTCGTCGATCTCGTCGCGGTGCGCCTCGGGGTACAGGTCGGGCGCGCCGGCGCGATGGAAGTCGGTCCACTCGGTGAGCAGGTCGAAGTTGAGTCTCTGGTATGCGTTGGTCACGACGGACTTCGTGGGGAGATCCACCAGGGCGGGCACCGTGATGCCGCGTGGGTAGTCGGGGATCCGGTTGAAGTAGGCGGTCTGCAGACGCTCCAGGCCCGTGACCGGGTCCTTGCCGTCCGGGTCGAGGTCGAAGGTCCACGAGTTGACGTCGTGCGTCGGGCCCGCCAGCCCCATCGAGATGGCGTCTTCCAGCCCCATGAGGCGGCGCACGATGATCGTGCGGCTCGCCCACGGGCAGGCGCGGGCGGCCATGAGGCGGTAACGCCCGGCCTCGACCGGCCAGCGCATCTCGCCGATCTTGTCCCCCACCGGGTCCGAGCCGGGCTCGAGCCCCTTGACCACCCGGTCGTTGATGTAGGTGGCGTCGCGGACGAACTCGCCACTGGTCGCGGCGTTCTTCGCGGGCGTGAACTCGGGGCTGTCTGCCATGACTGTTCTCCTACGGTCGGCGGGGGCGAGGCTCGCGGGCGGTGCGGGCCGGACGGTCGCAGATATTGTTGATGCGTCACCAACTATAGCTGGCCGGGCCACCACAGGCTAGCCCGGCAGCCGAGATCATTCGTCCGAGGCGACTACGTCAATACCGAGTTCAACCGCCGCCGCCCGGAGCCGCTTGTCCCGAGTCCAGATCGCAGAGCGACCAAGGAGCGCCGAGCCGAGCAGATGTACGTCGATAACGCCGAGTCCGCGTCCCCACAACCGTGCACTGTCAACAAAGCCCAGAAGTTCGTCGCTACTCATTACCGTGGCGCGATGCAGTGCTGCGAGCGACTCCAGTATGACGTGCCGCTGCCGCAATGACCCGAGCGCAAGTTCCCCCAGGACACCGTCGTGGACCACCACGTCGTCGTCGACCAATAGTTGCTGAAGGCGAGGCTCAACCTGGTGAAGATGATCGATCCACACCGAGGTGTCAACCAGGATCACGCTGCGTCGCCCTGCCCGCGACGTCGCGGAGCAGGGGTCGCGTCCGGATCGGAGCCCCCAAGCGCTGCGAGCCGACGGGCACTCTCGACCCGCACCAAGGTCTCGAGGCCAGCTCGCAGCAGCGCCGATCGCTCGGCAATGCCTGTAAGTTCGGCTGCCCGATCAACAAGGTCGTCATCGAGAGTCACGGTGGTCCGCATAGTTCCTCCACATCAGATTCTGCATCAAATGATGCCATAATCGATGATACATGTTGCGGGCAGCGCACGGTCGCGTGTGAGCATCCTCGCCCCTCTTCACCCCGGGCCGCAGGCCATGAGCGACGACATGTGCCACGCTGGGGCCATGGACTCCGCGCACGTCGACGACGTCTCCGCCCGCTACGCCGACTTCGCGCGGTTCGAGGTCCGCGGCCGCACCCCGGTGTACCTGGCCTGGGCCCGCGGCATCGCCGATGACGCCGCGACCTGCGAGTTGATC
>CAMNYG010000178.1 GCA_946570335.1 uncultured Dietzia sp.
CCGCGGCAGCCCCCGACCGCCCGGATGCAGGAACCGGGCCCGCCGAGATCACCGCCGCCCCCGGGACCGCCGAAGCGCCGACGGAGGACCCCGTGGCGTCAGGAGTCCCTCCACCCCCGGGCGATGGCAGAGCCGTGACACCCGGGCGCGACCGGGCAGCAGCCGGAAGTCCCCCACCGGGCATGGAGGCCAATCGACGCCGCAGTTCAGCAACCCGATCAGCCGTATCGAGCTCCGACAGATCCACACCCGAACGGTCGACAGCAGAATCCCGCACTACCATCACCACAACCTCCCGCCACGAGCGACACGCCGCCAACGCGTAAATCGAACCGTTTTTCGATGATGACGAACAGTGAACACCACGAGTACGACACGATGCAAGAACTCCTGTTCGAGAACGGTTCCACTGCCCTCGGCCCCGAGACGACAGTCTCCGGTGACGCACGACGGCCCGGCGTGGGCATCGTCGTCGTTGTCGTCGTCGACCCCGCTGTTCATCCGGGCTCCACCCCCGATGTCGTACCGGGGATCTACTCTCGGTGACCATGAAGGCCTCCATCGGGAACCGCATCGTGCTCATCGGCGCCGGAGACGTGGGTATCGCGTACGCGTACGCCCTGGTCAACCAGGGTCTGGCCGATCACCTGGCGATCATCGATATCAACCACGACAAGCTCGTCGGCGAGGTCATGGACCTCAACCACGGCGTCGTCTGGGCACCCTCCCCCACCCTCGTCACCGAGGGCACCTACTCCGACTGCACCGACGCCACCATGGTCGTGATCTGCGCCGGAGCCGCACAGAAGCCCGGCGAGACCCGAATCGACCTCGTCGGCAAGAACATGACACTGTTCGAAAAACTTGTCGGTGACGTGATGGCGACCGGCTTCGACGGAATCCTGCTGGTCGCCACCAACCCCGTCGACATCCTCACCCAGGCCGCCTGGCGCTACTCCGGGCTGCCCCCGGGCCAGGTGATCGGCTCCGGCACCGTTCTCGACTCCGCACGGTTCCGGTTCATGCTCGGCGAGCACTACGGCGTCGCCCCCATGAGCGTGCACGCCTCGATCATCGGCGAACACGGCGACACCGAGCTGCCCGTCTTCTCCTCCGCCAACGTCTCCGGGGTGCCCCTGCGGCGCGATCTCGACGGAGACCCGGCCAAGCGGGAGCGGCTCACCCAGATCTTCACCGAGACCAGGGACGCCGCCTATCGGATCATCGACTCCAAGGGCTCGACCAGCTACGGAATCGGTATGGGGCTGGCCCGCATCACGCGCGCGATCCTGCGCAACGAGCAGGTGTCACTACCCGTCTCGACCCTGCTGCGGGGTGAGTACGGGCAGGAGGGCATCTACATCGGCGTGCCCGCCGTGATCGGGCGGACCGGCGTACAGAGGGTGGTGGAACTGGAACTCGACGAGACCGAACGGCAACAGTTCGCCCGCAGCGCGAGTGCGCTGCGGGCGGTGTCGGAGCAGTTCGAGGACCTGTGCTGAGTCAGGAGGCTCCGGGCGGATCGCTGGCCGGGAACGACTCCTCGCCCCACTCGTCGGCCAACTCGTCCTTCGGATCGGGGCGGTTGTCCCGCTCGTCCCGCTCGTCGGACTTGTTCTCGACGTGGTCAGAGTTCTGCGGGTTCGACATGCACCACTCTCCTCCCGCCGCACCGGGGTGTGCGGCGTGCCCCACGCTACCGATCAGCACAGCGGCTACAACCGGAGAAACGCGGCCGGGTTCAGAGGGTGTTCAGCTCGCAGAAGCAGGACAGGCCGGAGCGCGCAGGTCCAGGCCCGGTCGGACCGGGGCGTCGGGACAGAGGTCAGGCCACGTACCGAGTCAGCTCGGGGCCCAGCCGGGCTCGACGTCCGGAAGAGCGTGCAACCAGTCCAGGACCGGTCGTGCGACCATGGCCATGAACTGCTCGTACCCGCCGGGGCCGGGGTGCGCCCCGTCGCCCGCGGCCACCTCACGCATCCACGCCCCGCCGGCCCGCAGCGCGTCGAACGTCGGCACGAACGGGACCTCTTCCTCGGCGCACACGGACGCGATCGCCTCCGCCCGGGCCATCGTGCGCTCGTTCACCTCGTCCCACAGGACCGGCGGCGGACCCACCACCAGGAAACGGCCCTCCGGGGCCCGGGCGATCATGCCGCGCAGCGCCGCGACAGTACCCGTCTCATCAACTCGTTCGACCTCGACACCGGGCTCGGCCCCCGCGACATGCATGACGTCGTTGACCCCGAACTCGGCGATCACGGCGGTGGTCGGGAACGCGGCCCGACGCCGGTCGACCTCATCCCAACGGGCGAGGATCATCTCCGAGGTGTCCCCGCCAATGCCCGCGTTCGTGACGTGCAGATGCAGGTCCTCACGGGCGGCTGCTTCCACCAGCAGCGCCGTCCAGCCGCGGCCGGTCTCGTCTCCGTAACCGGCCACGAACGAGTCGCCGATGATGCACACGGGCAGGTCGCGGGGTTCGCTCACGACGTCACAGTAGCGGACGCGGGCCGGACGCAGGCCGGACGCAGGCCGGGCGCAGAGCCGCACCGCCTGCGGATCGGTCCAGCCGCGCACGACGTTCACTCGACATCTGAGCCGATTCAGAGCCCGGAAGTCGCGCGATACGTCCAGTGAATCCAAGGGCCCAGGAAATTCCAGGGCCGCTCCGGGACCCCGACGATGGCCGGTCAGCGTCCGTGCTTGCGCCTACTACGCTCCAGTGCCCGCACTATGTGCTCCAGTCCGGTGCCCGCGAGCATGCCTCTCGCGATGCGCACGACCTCCCAACCCAAGTCCGCCAGCGACGCATTGACATGAATGTCGAACAGCCACTGCTCCTCACGTGAGTGCCATCTCCCGTCATAGAAGATCGCCACCTTCTCTTCCTCATACGCGAGGTCCGCGGTCGCCACCTTCTGCCCGTACTCGTTGAAGATCTGGACCTGGCTCTTCGGCACGGGAAGTTCGGACCGAGCGATTCGTAGCCTCAGCTCGCTCTCCTGGGGCGACTGCGCTTCCGGATCACAGTTCGGAAGCAGAGCGGTGACATCACCCACACCGTGCTGCCCCGCCATCCGTCCTGCCGCGTCGGCGACATCCGCCAACGTGATCTTCGATGAGTTACAGATCGAATCGACGGCACAGATCCTGGAATCGCCCGCGGGCATCCAGCGCGCGGCATCGACCGCAGCCCTGGCGGGCCCCGTCGTGGTCAGACCACCGAGCTTCCTGAGGTCGATCGACGGGATGGTCCTGGCCGTGGCATGCACGCGCACACCGTCGGTCGGACGCAGAGAACGCGGCGAATAGACATCGACGGTACGAGCGCAATACCGATGCGAATACCACTGTTCCCCGAACAGGTGCGCTGCAGCCCATCCGGCGATTGTCGCGTCTGCCGGGGCCCATAGACCGGCGGCTCTGATGCGGTCGCGGGTGCCGAGGACCGCATCGCCCGCCACGTACACACCGGGATGCAGCATCCGGAACCGCTTGCTCAGGGCATGGCGCGTGACGAGTTTGTGTTCCAAGGCCGCCCTGGCCACGAACGGGCGGCCAGCTTCGATCGCCGAAGCGAAAACGTCCAGGTCGACGGCCGGCGGACGAGCCCCGCCCGTGAGAGGGGCGCCAGAAGTACTTGTCATGCAGTCGATCGTCTTGCGAGAAGCAGCAGCCCAAAAGGCCTGATGCTGTGACTGTGGAAGAAGTCGCAGACCATCCCCAATCGCGGATACTGCATTGACCGCGACCGGGCTGCCTGCTCACTGCCACCCGCGCATGGCTGCAGATGCCCGTTCCCCCAGTGACCCGCGATCTGGACCCTGATGCGACCAGCAATCACTGGACAGGATTCGCGACGAATCTCAGATTCACGCAAATCCTGTCGAGTAACTGGCGCTTGGCGGGGAACAGGCCGGGCGGCGGACCGGGCGAAGCCGGACGGCACACCACGCGGGCGGACCGGGCGAAGCCGGGATCGCCGGACGATCGGGCGGCCGGCCAGCGTTCAGTCGAGGTGCCGGGACTGCGCCCAGCGCGTCAACGCGTGCCGGTTGGACTGCTGCGTCTTACGAAGCACATTGGAGGCATGCGTCTCGACGGTCTTGACCGAGATGAACAACTCCTCGGCGATCTCCTTGTAGGTGTAACCGCGGGCGAGCAGCCGCAGCACCTCCTTCTCACGCGGGGTGAGCGAGTCGACCTCGGGATCGTGGACGGGCTCGCCGCGATCCTCGGGGCCGGGGGCTGCGCGGGCGAACGCATCCAGCACGAAGCCGGCCAGTCGCGGGGAGAACACGGCGTCCCCGTCTGCGACCCGGCGCACCGCAT
Organism: uncultured Dietzia sp.; assembly: GCA_946570335.1. Lineage (GTDB taxonomy): Bacteria > Actinomycetota > Actinomycetes > Mycobacteriales > Mycobacteriaceae > Dietzia. The sequence continues at coordinate 4,336 of CAMNYG010000178.1, forward strand.
CGGCGAGCTCGTCGCCGGAGATGGTCTTGGTGACGTAGCCGCGGGCGCCGGAGCGGATCACTGCGATCACGTCCTCGGCCGCATCCGAGACGCTCAGCGCGAGGAAGGTCGGCACGTGTGCGGACTCGG
>CAMNYG010000179.1 GCA_946570335.1 uncultured Dietzia sp.
GGCGGCCGGCGCGGGCTTCATCTGGTTCCGCCGCCGTAGCCGGAGCCTGCTGGCCCCGATCGGCCTGCACTGGGCGTTCAACGCGGTGGGTGCGCTGGCGGCGGCGCTCACGTGGCGCGTAGTGGCAGGCTGAACACCCCCCGCACCGCGACCAGCACGATCGCGGCACACGTGCCCATCACCAGCAGCATCGGGACCGCCGAGTTCGGGCCGGCCAGGCCGGTCAGTGGCGAGACCAGGGCGGCCAGACCGAACTGGCCGGCGCCGAGCAGTGCCGATCCGGATCCGGACCGGCCCCGGGTGGCCTGCATGGACAGTGCCGCGGCGTTGGGCATGGCCAGTCCGACGGACAGGGTGAGAAGGACGAACCCCACCGTGACGGGTGCCAGGTTCAGCGTCCCGGCGGGGGACAGGGCGACGACGACGACGAGGTAGACGATCGCGGACACCATTCCCGTCATCCCGGTCAGCAGGAGCTTCTCGGGCGCGAACCTGCCCACCAGCCGAGCACCGGCCAGGGACGACACGAGGATGCCCAGTGCGTTGACCGTGAACGCCACCGCGTAGGCGCTCGGGGACAGTCCCACCATGTCTTGGTAGACGAACGGACTGGCAGAGATGTAGGCGAACAGCACACCGAACGTGAAGACGAAGGCGGTCACCCGGGCCGCGAACGGGCCGTAGGAAGCCACCGCACGCATGTCTGCCAGCGTCGACCGCAGGCCCCCGGCCCGCCGGTCGGCGACGGGCAGCGACTCCGGCACGGCGGCGATCACACCCACGAGCGTGACCGCGGACAGGGCGGCGAGCAGCCAGAACACACCACGCCAACCGCCGAACGGCACCACCGCACCACCGAACAACGGGGCGATCACCGGGGCGACCGACTGGATGGCCATCAGGGTGGCGAATGCTTTGGCCACGCCGGGGCCGCGTCCCACGTCCACCACGATGGCCTTGCCCAGAACGATGCCGGCGGCGCCGAAGAAGCCCTGGGCGACCCGGGCGAGGACCAGCACCCAGATCGAGGGGGCCGACGCACACGCCACCGCCGCGACCATGGTGCCGACCGAACCCGCGATGAGCAGGCCGCGCCGCCCCAGGCGGTCCGAGAGCGGCCCGATCACCAGCTGCCCCACCGCGAGGGCCACCATGAACGCGGTGAGCGTGAGCTGCGCGGTCGAGGCCGAGACCTCGAATTCATCGACGATCAGCGGCAGAGCGGGAAGATACGTGTCGGTGGCGAACGGGCCGATCGCCCCGCTCAGCGCGAGCGCGACCAGCATCGTGCCGGGCACACTGCGGGACACGGTCGGATCAAGCGGTGGTTCGGAACCGGGATGTGGGCTTGCGCCGGGGGAGGGGGTCGAGGTCACGATGGGGCACGATACCGCCGCCGCGCCCGGTCGAGGACGCAGCACCAACCCGAATCCACCCCCCGTTGTCAGCGCCGCAGACCGGCTCCCGCAGACCGCTGACCGGGGATCAGTCCAGCTCCATCTCGGCCACACCGTCGAGGTAGGTGATCACGCCACCATCGAACGTCGAGATCCAGCCACCATCCGTACTGGCCTCGTCGGCAGTCGGAAAGCCGAGGTCTCCGCCGGGCCCCCCGGAGTCGAGATAGGCCGTCAGGATCTCGCCCTGCACGACGAAGACCCGGCCGGCCGGCGTGAGGACGAGTGCGCCACGCTCGAACTGCGCGATCGAACCACCGTCGACGTCCTCCGACGGGCCGGTCGCCGCCCCCAGATCCCCCTCCAGACCTCCGAGCTCGTTCCAGCGTTCCGCAATGGCTGCGGCGAGCTCGAACTCGGAGCCCGCCGGGCCGGGGACAGCGGCCGAGGTCGTCGTCATCCCTTCCACCGTCGTGGACGCAGCCGTGTCGCCGGACGTCCCGTCCCCACCGGACGCACAGGCGGCCGCCCCCATGCCGGTGAGTGCCGTGACGGCGAGAGCGGCGAGGGCGCGCGTGATCCTGGACATGCCGAGTCCTTCCCTTCGACTGGCCGGTGGCCTCTCGCGTCGAGGATAGTACGTGGAGCGGAACGCGTCGGCCGGGCAGGCGCGCAGAGCTGTGAGCTCTCGACGGTCCTGCCCGGCCGGGCGGTCATGTCGTCGGGGTGAGGCGTCAGCCCTGTTCGACAGTGGCCTCCTCTGTGGCGAGGTCGAAGGTGATCTCACCGGAATCGAACGTCGAGATGAAGCCGTTCGCCGTCGGCGTCTCGTCAGTGGTCGGGAAGCCGAGCTCGCCCGTGGGCCCACCGTTGGCGATGTACTCCTCGAGGATCACGCCCTGGACGAGGAAGGCCTCGCCGTCCGGGTTCTGGATGAGAGTGCCACCCTCGAACTCGAGCATCTGACCGCCGCCGACCTCCTGGGTGTCGCCGACCGGCGCGCCGAGGTGGCCGCTCGAGGCCTGGATCTCCTCGTACTTCTGAGCGATGCCGGCCGGGGCCCGGACCTCGGACCCGTCCGGGAGTGCGATCGTGGCGGTCTCCGTGCTGTTCTCGCCACCGCCGGCGCCCGCCTCGGAACCGGACTCGGCGGTGTCGCCGGAGTTCGAGTTCTCGGCACCCTCGGTCAGTCGGTCGACCTCGGTCGCGACGGCGTCAGTGGCGCTGTCCACGTCGACCCCCCCGTCATCTGAACCACAGGCCGACAGTGCCAGAAGAGTCGCCGCGGAGGCGGCGATTATGGTCTTGCGCATCAGAATCCTTTCCGTTGCTCAGCCAAGTGTGTACCGCCGCAACGGTATTCGCTGACGAGTAGCAGAGGGGACCATTGTGTATCACCATTTGATAAACCAGGTCTGACCTGGTTGTCCGGCCGGGTTTCGGCGTGTCGGACGGGCCGGGGAACGGCGAGAGGGCGGTGGCCGCATCGTCGTATGCGGCCACCGCCCTCCGGAGATGTGCGATCAGAGACCGGGGCGCTTACCGATCGTCAGCGTGACCTCGCCGGTGTGGGCGAAGAAGTCCTCACCCTTGTCGTCCACCACGATGAACGCGGGGAAGTCCTCCACGTCGATCTTCCACACCGCCTCCATGCCGAGCTCCTCGTACTCGATGACCTCGACGTGCTTGATGCAGTCCTGGGCCAGGCGCGCGGCCGGGCCACCGATCGACCCCAGGTAGAAGCCGCCGTACCTGGCACACGCGTCGGTCACCTGCTTGGAGCGGTTGCCCTTGGCCAGCATCACCATGGAGCCGCCGGCTGCCTGGAACTGCTCGACGTACGAGTCCATACGACCGGCAGTGGTGGGGCCGAACGAGCCCGACGGCATCCCCTCGGGGGTCTTGGCCGGCCCGGCGTAGTACACCGGGTGGTCCTTGAGGTACTGCGGCATCTCCTCGCCGGCGTCGAGACGCTCCTTGATCTTGGAGTGCGCGATGTCGCGGGCCACGACCAGCGGGCCGGTCAACGACAGACGGGTCTTGACCGGATGCTTGCTCAGTTCTGCCAGGATCTCCGGCATCGGCTTGTTCAGGTCGATCTTCACCGCGGCGCCCTTGCCCGTGCCGGAGACGCCGTCGGTGGCGGCGTCCAGCTCGGCATCGGTGGTGGCGGGCAGGTACTGACCGGGGTTGAACTCGAGCTGCTCGAGGAACACGCCCTCCGGGGTGATCTTGGCCTTGGCCTGGCGGTCGGCGGAGCAGGACACGGCGATCGCGACCGGCAGCGAGGCGCCGTGGCGGGGCAGCCGGATCACACGCACGTCATGGCAGAAGTACTTGCCGCCGAACTGGGCACCGATGCCGATCTTCTGGGTGAGCTCGAAGACCTTCTCCTCGAGTTCGACGTCGCGGAAGCCGCGGCCCGTCATGGCGCCGGTGGAGGGCAGCTCGTCGAGATAGTGCGCGGAGGCGAGCTTGGCGGTCTTGACCGTGTACTCGGCCGAGGTGCCGCCCACGACGATCGCCAGGTGGTAGGGCGGGCATGCCGCGGTGCCGATCGAGCGGATCTTCTCCTCGATGAACTGCATCATCCGCTCGGGATTCAGGATCGCCTTGGTCTCCTGGTACAGGAATGACTTGTTGGCGGACCCGCCACCCTTGGCCATGAACAGGAACCTGTAGGAGTTCTCGTTGCCCGGCGTGGTGTCGGCACCGATCTCGATCTGTGCCGGGAGGTTCGAGCCGGTGTTCTTCTCCTCCCACATCGTCAGCGGGGCGTTCTGCGAGTACCGCAGGTTCAGGCGCGTGAACGCGTCGTAGACGCCGCGTGAGACCGTCTCCTCGTCCGGTCCCTGGGTCAGCACGTGCTGGCCGCGCTCGCCCTTGACGATCGCCGTACCCGTGTCCTGGCACATCGGCAGGACGCCCCCGGCGGCGATGTTGGCGTTCTTGAGAAGATCCAGGGCGACGAACTTGTCGTTGTCACTGGCCTCCGGGTCCTCGAGGATGCTCGCGACCTGCTGCAGGTGGTCACTACGGAGGTAGTGGGAGATGTCGTGCATCGC
>CAMNYG010000180.1 GCA_946570335.1 uncultured Dietzia sp.
CTGCAGGACTTCCTCGAGCAGGAGGGGGTCTCGACCCGCGTCCAGACCGCCATACATATGGGACAGGTCGCCGAGCCGTACATCCCGCTTCGCGCCGAGCGGCATCTGGAAAAGGGACGGGTCGTGATCTTCGGTGCGGGTATGGGGATGCCGTACTTCTCGACCGACACCACGGCCGCGCAGCGTGCGCTGGAGATCCGCGCGGACGTGCTGCTCATGGCCAAGGCCGTCGACGGAGTCTACTCGGACGACCCGCGGACGAACCCCGACGCGGAGCTCTTCACCAGCATCGAACACCGCGAATGCCTCGAAAAGGGTCTCAAGGTCGCGGACGCCACGGCGTTCAGTCTCTGTATGGACAACAATATGCCGATTCTGGTCTTCAACATGCTCACTGAAGGAAACATCGCCCGTGCGGTCGCGGGGGAGCAGATCGGGACACTGGTGAGCAGCCCGGACTGAACGGTCGACCGAAGGACCTCGCACCACCCGACGAGAACGAAAAGAGACGAGAAGATGATCGACGACACCCTGCTCGAGGCCGAAGAGAAGATGGAGAAGGCGATCGAGCACGTCCGCGACGAGCTCGCCGCCATCCGTACCGGTCGCGCGAACCCGGGCATGTTCAATCGGGTCATGTGTGAGTACTACGGCACCATGACGCCCATCACCCAGATGGCGACCATCACGGTCCCCGAGCCGCGAATGCTCATCATCAAGCCGTACGAGATGTCGCAGATCGGCCCGATCGAGAACGCGATCCGGAACTCGGACCTCGGCGTGAATCCGACCAACGACGGTCAGGTGCTCCGCGTCACGGTCCCGCAGCTCACCGAGGAACGTCGCCGTGACCTGGTCAAGCAGGCCAAGGCCAAGGCCGAGGACGGGCGCATCTCCATCCGCGGCGTGCGCCGTAAGGCGATGGATGAGCTCAAGCGCATCGACAGGGACGGCGAGGCCGGCGAGGACGAGGTCAATGCCGCAGAGAAGGAACTCGACAAAATCACGCAGCGCTACGTCTCCGACGTGGACGAGATCGTCAAGGGCAAGGAAGCCGAACTCATGGAGGTCTGAACCCTCCTGAATCCACCCCGCCCATCCGCCACAGCAGCAACAGAAGGAGTACGCCGTGGACCACGCTCCCACAGGGCCCGGGGCCACCGCCGCGGCTGCGGCGCCTCCGCCTCGTGCCGGCCGTGATCTCACCCGGGCGATCCCGGTCGGCATCGGGTTGGGCGCGCTCGTCATAGCGAGCATCGCCTTCAACCCGAGGGCGTGGTACCTCGTGGCCGCGGGCGCCGTGGCGATCGGAACCTGGGAAGTCTTCAAGCGCCTTCGGCAGGCTCACTTTCAACTGCCCCTCATCCCGCTACTCCTCGGTGGTCAGGCCACTGTGTGGAGCGGTTTCGCGCTCGGGGCGAAAGGGGCGCTTGCCGCGTTCGCCGCGACCACGGTCGTGGTTCTGGTGTGGCGCCTGCTGATGGGCGGACTGGACACAGCGCCGAAGAACTATCTCCGCGACGTCTCGGTGTCGCTGTTCGTACTCGTCTGGATCGCCGTCCCCGGATCACTCGGGGCCATGCTCTCCGACGGTGACCAGAACGGCCAGAACGGCGCCCAGCAGGTGGTCGCTCTGATTCTTCTGGTGGTGTGCTCCGACGTCGGCGGATATGTGGCCGGCGTGGCCTTGGGCAAGCATCCGATGGCCCCGGCGATCAGCCCCAAGAAGTCATGGGAAGGATTCGCGGGTTCTCTCGTCCTCTCGATGGTCGGCGGCGCACTGGTGATGTGGCTGTTGTTCGGGGACGACATCTGGAAGGGCATCCTGCTCGGCGCACTCGTGGTGTTCACAGCGACCCTGGGGGACCTGGTCGAGTCCCAGGTGAAACGCGACCTCGGGATCAAGGACATGGGCACCTTGCTGCCAGGGCACGGTGGATTCATGGACCGCCTCGATTCGGTGCTGCCCAGCGCCGTGGTGGTCTGGATCGTCTTCACCTTCGTCGTGGCCACGTGAGCGACGCCCAGACGAATCGGGGCCGGGCTCCTGGAGAGCCCGGCCCCGAATTGCGTTGTCAGCGGGTGACCTTCCGAGCGCGGCGAGCTCGCATACGGAGCTGAAGGATCCGAAAACCGGCGAACAGGGCCATGATCAGAGCTCCGGCGATCGCGGCGAAGAGGATCAGTACACCGAGGGGCAGGCTGAAGTGCAGGCCGAGGTACTGGACCTCGGTCGCGGTGGTGTTCTGTGCGATGAAGATCAAGAGCAGAATCGTGACCAGTGCGCCCAGGACCAGGCCCACCCAGGCGGATCCGAGGCGACCCGCTGCACTGTCGGGTACCGCGTCGGTGGCCTGCCGCCCACGGCCGGTGCCGGAAGCGTCGCGCGTGGCGGGTGCGGAAGCGTCGGAAGATGAATCGTCGACGGGCACCACGGCCGTCTCCGGTGTGGTCTCGCTACCGCCGGTGTCGTCGGATTTGTGTGAACGCGTGGTCATGGGTGAACTGTATGCCCTCCGAACGTCTGTGGGCGGCCCCACTCGGTGTGTCGGGCGGCCCTGGTTCTGACACAATGGCCGCATCATGGCTGAACCTCTTCCCCTCGTCTTCGACGCGCCCCGCCGCGGGTTGCCTCCTCGCCATTTCGCCGACCTCGACGCCGGAGGCCGGGCGGCGGCGATGGCCGAGCTGGGGATCCCGGCTTTCCGGGGCAAGCAGCTGGGGAATCAGTATTTCGGACGGCTCGAGGCGGATCCCGGCGAGATGACGGACATCCCGGCGGATCTGCGCGAGCGGATCGGTGACGAGCTGTTCCCGCCCCTGTCCACCTCGCTGCGGCACGTCACCAGCGACGAGGGCACCACGCGTAAGACGCTCTGGAGGCTCCACGACGGCTCGCTCGTCGAGAGCGTGCTCATGCGCTATCCGGATCGGGCCACGGTGTGCATCTCCAGCCAGGCCGGCTGCGGGATGGCGTGCCCGTTCTGCGCCACCGGACAGGGCGGACTACAGCGGAACCTGTCGGCAGCGGAGATCCTGGACCAGGTCCGCGTCGCGGCGCGCGCGATGCGGGACGGCGAGATCCCGGGGGGCCCGGGTCGGATCTCCAACGTGGTCTTCATGGGGATGGGGGAGCCACTGGCCAACTACAAGCGGGTACTCACCGCTGTTCGGGGGCTCGTGTCACCGCCGCCGTCGGGCTTCGGGCTGTCGCAGCGCGCGGTCACGGTGTCGACCGTCGGCGTGGTCCCGGCGATCCACAAGCTCGCAGAGGAGGGCCTCCAGGTCACACTCGCGGTGTCGCTGCACACTCCGGATGATGAACTGCGCGACACCCTCGTCCCGGTGAACAACCGGTGGCCGGTCACCGAGGTCATGGATGCCGCGCGCCACTACGCGGACTCCACGGGGCGCCGGGTGTCGATCGAGTACGCCTTGATCCGCGACGTCAACGACCAGATCTGGAGAGGCGAGATGCTCGGCCGTCTCCTCGCACAGCGTCTCGGCCGGATGGCCCACGTGAACGTGATCCCGCTCAACCCGACCCCGGGCAGCAAGTGGGACGCGAGCCCCAGGTCCCAACAGGACGCGTTCGTCGACGCGGTCCGTGCGTCCGGAGTCTCCTGTACGGTCCGCGATACCCGCGGCCAGGAGATCGACGCGGCCTGCGGCCAGTTGGCTGCAGAAGGGTGACGGCTGCGGGGTCCGTGGTGACGTGCCGTGTCACCAGACCGACTCCCGAGAACGACGAAGCCGCCCCTCTCCGGTGCAGGAGTGGGGCGGCTTCGCCGCGCCGGGTGAGAGTTCCGGTGTCAGTTCGTGCGGTCCGCGGTGATCGACCCGGCGGTGGCGCCCCCCACCACGGAGTAGTGGTCTGACGGCACCTCGAACACCCTGTGCCTCTTGGCGTAGGTGTCCTTCTTCGGGCGCAGGGCGATGATCATCCAGATCGCCAAGAACGCGGCGACGCCGACCAGCCAGAGGTTCTCCACGTTGCCCACGTGGTTCCCGAACAGCATGGCCAGCAGGAACAGGACGAAGAAGCCGCCTGTGGCCCAGCCGACCTTGGCGCTGTGCTTGTGCCATCCCCACTCGACCGAGGGCTCGTCGAGAGAGCTGATCCCATCCACGACGATTTCCTTGGTGCTGTGCCCGTCCGCGCTCATGCTCCCCGGTTCTCCTCACGGCTCGCTGGCAGCCCTGCGGGCCGCCGACATCGTCATCAGTTTGTCACACGGCCTTCGTCCGCCGACGGGTAACCCGCCCGTGTCGCCCCACACTCGGGTCCGTCGATGCGGCATCAGGGCGTGAAGGTGTGGACAATGACAGGGTGACCACGCGTGTCCTCATCCCCGGTAGCACCGGATCGACCGGTACCCAGGCCCTCGAGGTGACCTCAGAGGCCGGACCCGACCGCTTCCGGGTGGTGGGGCTGGCCGCCGGTGGTGGCCGGGT
>CAMNYG010000181.1 GCA_946570335.1 uncultured Dietzia sp.
CCCCGGATCCGCACCTATCTGGGCGCATTGTTCATCCTGGTCTGGGGGCTGGCGCCCTTCTACTGGATGGTCGTCACGGCGTTCCGCGACAACGTGCACACCTTCTCGCAGAACCCGCTGCCGTCGCACCTGACCCTGGACAACTTCAAGCAGGCCCTCGACACGAGTGGCGGCAACGACTTCCTGGCCGCGATCGGCAACTCGGTCCTGATCAGCCTCGTCACCACGACCGCGGCGATCGTCTTCGGAGTGTTCGCCGCCTACGCCCTGGCCCGTGTCGAATTCCGGGGCAAGTTCATGGTGACCGGCGTGATCCTCGCGGCGTCGATGTTCCCGGGCGTCGCCCTGGTCACGCCGTTGTTCCAGCTCTTCACGGACATCGGTTGGATCGGCACGTACCAGGCGATGATCATCCCCAACGTCTCGTTCGCGTTGCCGCTCACCATCTACACGCTCACCTCGTTCTTCAACGATCTGCCGTGGGAGCTGGAGGAGGCGGCCCGCGTCGACGGCGCCACCCGGGGTCAGGCGTTCGTGCGGATCATCCTGCCGCTGGCCGCGCCGGCCCTGTTCACCACGGCGATCCTGGCGTTCATCATGACCTGGAACGAGTTCATGCTCTCCAGCCAGCTGTCCAACCAGTCCACCGAGCCGGTGACGGTGGCGATCGCCCGGTTCTCGGGCACCGACCCCTTCACCCAGCCCTACGCGGCGATCATGGCGGCCGGTGCCCTGGTGACCGTCCCGCTGGTGATCATGGTGCTGATCTTCCAGCGCCGTATCGTCTCCGGCCTCACCGCCGGTGGCCTGAAGAGCTGATCCGGCGGTGGTCCGTGGCGTCGGTCGTGGGGGTGGCGACGCGCTGGGCACCCGTCAGCGGTTGGAGGTGCTCGGCGGGTTCGTCGGGTTTTTCACCGTGCTGGCGGTGGTCAACGCGGTCGGGCTGATCGTCGCCGGGAGGCCGTCGGTGCTGGCCTCGCTGGTGTTGGTGCTGATGCTCGTCCTGTCGTGGTTGACCTTTCGTGCGTGGCGCCGCGCTGATCGCTCGGTGAAGGGCGCGCGTGGCGGCGGTGGCCGCCCTCAGTATCTCTGACGGAGCACGAGGTAGATCCCCACACAGTTGAGCAGGACCCAGGTCGCGAACAGAGGTGCCTGCGCGGAGATCGTCTCGAATGTCAGGGGCAGGTGGAAGAGCAGTTGCGCCAGGCCCGACGAGGCGAAGATCAGGGCGAAGAGCTCGATCAGGCGGCGGCCTCTGGCATTGTGCCGGTCGTCGGCTGTCTGTTTGCGTGCATAGGCCGCCTCGAGCGCCTGGTCGGCCGTCTCCATTTCCGTGGACAGCTCACTGGTCTCGATCAAGACCTCGACGATCCGGGAGGGCACCTGCGGCGAGTTGGGACCGAGCCGCTGACCCTGTCGGCTCACCACCTGCGTGAACTCCGCTCCGATCTGGCGGAGGAGCCTGCCGCGTCGCGAGGCCGAATCGGATGTGCTGATCGACGAGGCGAACTGTGCGGTGTTGTACGCGGCGAGCCACGTCGACTGCACCCGGAACTCGGCGAGCGTGACGGTCAGATCCCGCGTGTCCTCGGCATCCTGGACGATCACCGCAGTGGACCATCCCGCATGGAGATGTTCACCAGTCGGGTAGCACTCCACCGAGTGCTCGGCGTCGACCGGACTCAGGTTAGCCATGAGCAGGGAGAACTCAGCGGAATCGGGGAGCATCTGAAGATCGTTGGAGATGGAGAAGCCCACGTCACGCGGGCTGTAGAGCGCCGAGACGCTGCGCCAGTTCCATCCTCCGTCAGAGCCGGTCACCAGGAACACGCTGAACGCGTACTCGTGGACCGGCTGCTCGGGTGTGCACCGGAATGTTGACCGGTTGAGTCTGCGCAGCCTCGTACGCAGAGATCCGACGGTCTCGGTGATCTCGGGTGCCCCGTCCAGGTTTCCCTGTCTCTCGATCTCCCGCTGCAGTTCCACCCGCCGCCCCAGAGCCTGCCGGACCGCCTCCTGCTGAAACCGGACCGAGGTCCCGACGCGCGCCGCCGACGGCTCGTACCGCACCACCGCGAAGCCTGAGCTCGGTACGTACATCAGTGTCGACCCACGCCTGAATATCCCGACCCGGTGGGGGACTATGCAGTTGAGATCCTCCCGGGAGAACTCGCCGTCGGCCTCGGACCAGCCGAGCGATCGCAGGGTCTCCCCGACCGCGTGTTCGGCCTTGGGGTGCGTGAGCGACGACCCGAGATCGACCGGCGCGAACTCCCAGTGGGTCAGTGACAGGGGTTCGGCGGGGTCCGGGGGATCGGAGGGCTCCCGGCGTGACGTGGCCGTCACGAGGCCGTGTCGGCTCGCGGAATCACCTGGTTGCCGCCGATGGTCCGCCTGAGCAGTGGCACCGCCGCGGCGTCGGCATCGGGACCGCCGTTGGTGGCGCAGCCGCCGAGGTCGACGTGGACCGTGAATCCGCGATCGAAGAGCGCGGCCGCGTTGTGGAGGACGCAGACATCGGTGTCGATGCCGACGATCGTCGCCTCGACGATCCCCCTGGCCCGCAGTGCGCTCTCGAGTTCGGCACCGGCGCCGTAGGTGACCTTGTCGATGATGAGGTCCGCGTGCTTTTCGACGACGGGATCCAGCGCGATCTCCTCGTCGGTGGCCAATCTGCTCCACCCGATGAGACGGCGGAACGGCGAGCCTTCCGGGTTGGAGAAACGGGTCGCGATGACGGCCTCGAACCGGCCGCTCCGGGCGAGCTCGTGTATTCGGGGCAGACACCTTTCGGTGTACTCGCTGATGAACCCGGCCTGGACGTCGATGATGACCAGCGCAGGGCCCACAGAATCCGCGGGAGCCATGCCTCGATCGTACCCGTGGGGCAGCGGGGGTCGGGCGGGGTCGGGTCGAGCGGGCCGGGCCCGATCAGGTGTCGACGACGACGAGGTGGTCGACCACCGCCAGCCGGTCGTACACCATGGAGGCTCCCGGACGGCCGCGGAACGGGCCTTCCCACAGGGAGGCGCCGACCCCGCTCACAGTCCGTACGTCTTTCCGATGATGTCGCGCTGGATCTCGTTGGTGCCGCCGTAGATCGTCGAGACCACGGACTGGCGCACGAGGCGCTCCATGCCGTACTCGGTGGCGTAGCCGTATCCGCCCATCGACTGCATGCATTCCAGGGTGACGCGCTTGCTCAGCTCGGTGGCCTTGAGCTTGGCCATGGAGGCCTCGCGGGGGAACAGAGCGTCGGGGTCGTCGTCGACCTTCCTGGCGACCGCGTAGACGAGCAGCCGGGTGGACTCGATCTCGGTGGCCAGGTCGGCCATGCGGTGGCGGATGACCTGGAAGGAGCCGACGGGGCGGCCGAACTGGGTGCGCTCCTTGATGAAGTCCAGGCAGTCGTCGAACGCGCGCTGGGCCACGCCGAGCTGCATGGCGGCCAGGATGAGCCGTTCGGTGTTGAGGCCGGTCATGAGCTGCTGCCAGCCGCCGCCGACCTCGCCCACCACGGATCCCGCGGGCAGGCGCACGTCGGTGAAGTAGAGGTCGTTGACCTCCTTGCCGCCCATGGTGTCGATGCCGGTGATCTGCAGGCCCGGGATGTCGGCGGGCACGTCGAACATCGTGATGCCCTCGTGCTTGGCGCCCGAGGAGTCGGTGCGGGCGACCAGGAGGATGCGGTCGGCGAAGTGGGCGTTGGAGCACCAGGTCTTCTGGCCGTTGATCACCCACTCGTCGCCGTCGCGCTCGGCCTTGCAGCGCAGCGCGGCCACGTCGGATCCGGCGCCGGGCTCGGACATGGAGATCGACAGGGTGCCGCCGCCCACGGTGAGCTCGAGGGCGCGTGTGCGCTGTTCCTCGTTGCCGAACCTCTCGTAGGCGGCGGCCGTGATGAGGGTGGGTCCGATGCCGCCGATGGGGGCCAGGCCCTTGAGGGAGTGCTCGAGGAGCAGGCAGAGTTCCACCGCGCCGGCGGCGGAACCGCCGTACTCCTCGGGGATGGTCAGTCCGAGCCAGCCGAGGTCGGCCATCTTGGCGTAGATCTCGGGGGAGTGGGTGCCGCCCTCGGTGGTCAGCTCGGCACGCCTCTCGACGCTGCCGACCTCGCGCGCACAGAAGTCGTCGACGGACTTGGCGAAGTCGCGCTGTTCTTCGGTGAGCATGTCGAACACGTCGAGCCTCTTTTCGCTGTCAGGGGGGTGTCGGTGACCGCTACGGTCGACTACTGTGGCGGGTATCACGGTACGCTACATCAAATATATGTGATCTGAAACGGGAGGGCCTTCCGATGACCACGACCGAGCCGACCAAGACCGCCCCCACCCTCGCCAGCCTGGACCCCCGCGACGGGACCGTTCTCGCGGAGTACCCGATCGCCGGCCCGGAAGAGGCGGCCCACGCCGTCGCACGGGCCCGCGCCGCCGCCCGCTGG
>CAMNYG010000182.1 GCA_946570335.1 uncultured Dietzia sp.
CCGCCGCCAGCCCCGAGACTCAGCCACCCGGCCTCATCGCCGGGTGGCTGAGTCGTGAGAAGGCCGAGCCGAGCGGGAGTCGGGCAGGGTGCTTGCCCGGCAGAGGACACTCTCCGTTCACCACTGCGCAGAACAGACGTCTCCCTCGCCCCATAATCTCATCCCCGCACGTGGCTCCCGGCATCCCGGATCGGCCGTCCCCACTTCTCGGATGAGGTCTCAAATGCGCAGCACCCGTACACTTCTCACTGCCGGAGCCGCTGCTCTCGGCTGCCTGCTCACCGCGTCTTCCCTTGCCGTCGCCGGAGCCACACCCGGCTCACTCGGTGACCGCGCAGTCGGCTCAGTCGATTTCCTCGGGTCACTCGGCTCCAGCGACCCGGCCTTCGACCTCCAGGCGCACCGCGGCGGTCTCGGACTCCACACCGAGAGCTCACCGCAGGCGTTCTCCAGTGCTCTCGAGCTGGGTGTCACCACGCTCGAACTGGACACCCAGGTCACCGCAGACGGTGCCGTGGTGGTCACCCACGACCGTCGGCCCCGCACGGATGTCTGCCAGGACACCAGCCCGGTCTCCGACGACGATCCTCTGTTCCCCTACATGGACCACTTCATCCACGAACTGACCCTGGAGCAGGTGCGGACCCTCGACTGCGGGTCGATACAGCGGCCCGGCTATCCGGACCAGCAGACCCACCCGGGGCAGAAACTCATGCTGCTGTCCGAGCTCTTCGATCTGGTCAAGGCCCACGGGGCTGACGGTCCCGACGGCGTGCGGATGAACATCGAGACCAAGGTCGAGGCCGGCGCACCGGACGAGACCGCCCCGCGCGAAGAGTTCGTCGCGGCCGTCCACGAGGAGATCGTCGAGTCGGGCCTCGAAGAACAGATCACCATCCAGTCATTCGACTGGGGCGCGCTGATGGCGATGCACGAACTCGCCCCGGAACTGCCGCTGGTGGCCCTGACGAACCATGACTTCCTGGGCCTCGACTCCGAGGAGCCCTCCCCCTGGCTCGGAGGGATCGACATCGACGATTTCGGCGGGGACGGCGTCGCGGCCGCAGCGTCGATCGACGGGGTGGTCGCTTACTCGCCGGTCGCCACGCATCCCGATCAGGGCTGCACGGTCGGCCAGGACGACTGTCAGCCCTACGTGACCGCGGAGATGGTCGAGAACGCGCACGCGCACGGGCTGAAGGTGATTCCGTGGACGGTGAACAACGCCCCCACCATGGAGTACCTGATGGACCTCGGTGTGAACGGGATCATCACCGACTACCCGAACATTCTGCGTGACCTCATGACCCAGCGCGGTCTGCCCCTGCCCCGGTCCTTCACCGCCGGTCGTTGACCGGTTCGAGGGCCGGGTCACGCGGCCGGCCGGGCGACGACGCGAAGAGTCGGGTCACGCGCCCGGCCGGACGGGTGACGACGAGGAGGGCCGGGTCAGTTGCGTGAGGACGACGGCAGGAACACGCCGACCACCCAGTTGACCAGGCCGATCACGATCGCGCCGAAGAACGCCGCCCAGAATCCGCTGACCACGTACTCGGCACCGAACAGATGGACCGCGCCGGTGATCCAGCTCGTCAGCATGAGCATCAGTGCGTTGATCACCAGCAGGAACAGCCCGAGCGTGAGGATGGTCAGCGGCAGGGACAGCAACTGCACGACAGGTTTGACCACCGCGTTGACCAGCGTGAACACCACTGCCACGATGAGCAGCGCCGTCAGGGTGGGCACGCTGATCTGATCCTCGACGGCGCCGGCGCCCGGCGCATAGATGTCGACGCTCTCACGCAGGGAGATCCCCGGAACGACGAGCGTGGCCACCCACAGGGCCAGCGTGTTGACGATCAACCTCAGCACCAGCGCCATCGAGAGTTCAGCTCCTCACATACGAATCCGCCACGTCGAGCGCACGGTCGAAGATGTCCAGTCCCTCGTTGGCCTCTTCCGCGGTGATGATGCACGGCGGGACCACGTGGAAGCGGTTGTAGTTCATGAACAACAGGAGGCCGTCCTTCTTGGCCGCACCGAAGGTCGCGGCCATGGCCTCCGATGACCCACCGTACGGGGCGAGCGGCTCGCGGGTCTCGCGGTCCGCGACCATTTCGACGGCCCAGAATACGCCCAGGCCGCGGACCTCGCCGATCGACGGGTGCTTCTCGGCGAGCTCGTGCAGGCGCGGACCGATGACGTCCTCGCCGATGCGGCGCGCGTTCTCGACGATCTTCTCGTCGCGCATGACGTTGATGGTGGCCACCACGGCGGCGGCCGCCAGCGGGTGACCGGAGTAGGTCAAGCCGCCGGTGTACGGGGCCTTCTCGAAGGATGCGGCGATCCGATCGTGCAGGATCACGCCCCCGAGCGGCACGTAGCCCGAGTTGGAGCCCTTGGCGAAGGTGATGAGATCCGGGGCCCAGTCGTCGTCGCCGGAGCGGAAGTTGTCCAGCGCGAGCCACTGCCCGGTACGGCCGAAGCCGGACATGACCTCGTCGCAGATCATGACGATGCCGTACTTGTCGCAGATCTCGCGCACGCCGCGCAGGTAGTCGTCGGGCGGCACCATGATGCCGACGGTGCCGGGCACGGACTCGATGATCAGGGCCGCGAAGTGGTCCGGTCCCTCGAGTCCGATCAGGTTGTCGAGGTGCTCGAGCGCCCGGTCGCACTCCTGCTTGGAGTTCTCCGCGTAGAACTGCGACCGGTACAGGAACGGCGCGTGGAAGTGCACGGCGCCGGTGTTGCCCATGTCGTTGGCCCAGCGGCGGGTGTCGCCGGTGAGGTTCATCGAGGTGGTGGTGGCGCCGTGGTAGCTGCGGAACGCCGAGAGGGTCTTGTGGCGGCCGGTGTGCTTGCGGGCCATACGGATGGCGTGCTCGACGGCCTCGGTGCCGGCATTGGTGAAGAACACGCGGTTCATTCCGGCGGGCGCGACCTCGGCCACCAGGCGGGCGGCCTCGGCGCGGGCGGAGTTGGCGTATGCCGGGTTGATGGTGCACAGCTCGGCGGCCTGGTCCTGGATGGCCTTGACCACCACCGGGTGCTGGTGCCCGATGTTGGTGTTGACCAGCTGTGAGGTGAAGTCCAGGAGGCGGTTGCCGTCGCCGTCGGTGAGGTAGCAGCCCTCGGCTGCGGTGATGACCATCGGATCACGGGCACCCCAGGCGGACCAGGGGGCCAGTACGTGTGCGCGCTCCTTGTCGTAGACCTCGCGGGCGGCGGTGTTCTGCGGAGCGGGCACGGGAGTCCTCTCGGTCGACAGCGTGTGGGTGCTCCCATGATTACACTCCACGGGCCGCACTCCCCGCTCACCGATCCACGATGCGGAACCGGCCGCCCGGCTCAGAAAAGCGACTCCTGGGCGTCGTCGATCGGCCGGGCCGCGGCGACGGGCCGCCCGGGCGCCACGTCGGCGAGCATCTCCACCAACCGCGCCGAGGACACCAGCTCGAGTCCCCTCTTCTGCGCGAACGCGGCGCGTCCGCGGACCGCGACCGGGGCGTCGCACACCGCCAGTGAGGTCCGGGATGTGAGGCGGTCGGCAAGGTAGAGACCGGCGTCGACGACGAGGCCTGCGATCTCGTCCGGATCGCGGTCGACGTCCTGCGTGAATACCACCTCCATGCCCTGCACCAGCCCGCCGCCGCGCTTCAGTCGCCCGGCCGGCCTCCAGAGCCGCGGTGCCTCCAACGCCCGGGCCCATGCGGAGGACACCAGAAAGCCCGTCTCGGGGTGGGCGACCATGGCCTCGAGTTCCCGCACGGTGGGGTTCACGTTCTTCTGCGCGGCCACGCCCAGCAGGCCGGAGAACACGCCGGCGAGCACCAGCGCGTCATCGTGTGCATCGTGCGCGGCCCGCTGCTCCACCCCGAAGTGGGAGGCGAGAGTGGCCAATTTCAAGTCCTTGGTGGACAGGTGCAGGCGGCCGGCCAGGTCCAGGGTGCACACGTACTGTTTGAGCGGCGGTTCCAGTCCTGCACGCCGGGCCTCGGCGGCCAGGAAGGAGGCATCGAACGCCGCGTTGTGGGCCACGACGGTCCGCCCCTCGAGTATCCGGCCCAGTTCCGCGGCGACGTCGGCGAAGCGGGGTTTGCCCGCGAGCAGTGCCGGGGTGAGGCCGTGCACGTGGACGGGCCCCGGATCGACCCCGGGATTGAGAAGGGTCGTGAACTCCTCTGTCACCTCGCCATCGTCTCCGAGAACCACCGCCGCCACCGACAGAACGCGGTCGACGGCGGGCGTCATGCCCGACGTCTCGACGTCCACCACCACCCAGCCAGCCATGCGCCCCATCGTGGCACGCCACACCGACATCCCTCCTCCCCGCCTCAGAGCGCGGTCCCGCCGGCTGGTTCACGGGTGTCGGAGCGGGCGGCTAATGTCGACGCCGACCGATCAACGCCGGCGCACCAGGTCCGGCCCGCC
>CAMNYG010000183.1 GCA_946570335.1 uncultured Dietzia sp.
CACCGCCGAACACAACTTCACACGAGAACCCCAAACCCCCAACGGTTTGGGGTTCTCGTCATTTCCTAACACCAACCAAAAACACCCGCAAATCACACCAAACCCCACCCCCGACGAACCTCCTCGATGGCGCCGAACACACGACCGGGACCATCCGCTTTCATCAGAGCCTCAAGCCCGACGACCCGGCCCGCCTCATCGGCCACCGGCACCGACCAATTCGGAAACTCCGCACTGGTACCCGGAACATTCACCGGCCGACGATCAGCCACCAGATCCGCCACCGACACCGCCAGCAACACACTCGACGAGACCGCCGTGAACGCATAAAACGCCGCGACGAGATCGATCGACGAATCTCCCTCCAAGAATCCCCGGCCACGCACAGCGGTGACGAACCCCTCCACCTCAGAAGCCGCGGCAGCCCGCTCCATCTCGACCTCTCGCGTGAGTTGTCCCAGCCGGTCACGGATATCGACCTGGACAAGGTCGGCGTATCCGGCGGTCGGCACCAGATCATGTGTGGTCACCGATGTCATACACAGTGTCCGGTACTCCTGCGGATCAACAGGGACCCCATCACGGTTTTCGAACCACATAACCGATGTCCCCAAGATGCCTCTCGCGGTCAACGTCTCCCGCACCCCGGGTGAGACGGTGCCCAGGTCCTCACCGATTACCACGGCTCCCGCGCGCATCGCCTCGAGGGAGAGCACGGCGAGCATCGCCTCGGCGTCGTAATGGACGTACGTTCCATCAGTGGGCGGGCACCCGTCGGGGATCCACCACAAACGGAACAGGCCGAGGATGTGGTCTATCCGTACGCCGCCGGCATCACGCAGCGTCGCGCGGACGATATCCCTGAATGGCCGGTATCCGTTCTCGGCCAACGCGTCAGGACGCAAGGGCGGCTGGGACCAATCCTGACCCCGCTGGTTATAGATGTCCGGGGGAGCGCCGACGGAGACTCCGCGTGCCAGCGATCTGCTCAAGGACCACGCGTCCGCACCCGTGGGGTGCACCCCCACCGCCAGATCGTGGACAACGCCGAGTCGCATTCCGGCGTCCAGTGCCCTCCGTTGGGCACTAGCTCGCTGCTCGACCGTGATCCACTGCAGCCACTGATGAAACCGCACCTCGTGCTGGTTCTGGCGGGCGTAGCGAGCCACTTCGGGCGAGTCCGGATCGCGTAGTTCTGCGGGCCAGCGTGTCCAATCCTGGCCGTATTCGCGGCCGATCGCACACCACGTGGCGAAGGCGTGGAGGCCGGGCCCGTCGTCGTGGAGGAACTCGGCGAATGCGTCCGCACGTCCTGGCGTTGGCGGGACCGCGTACAACACGCGTAAAGCCTCGAGTTTCGCGGCCCAGGAGCGGTCCCGATCGATGACGTCGTCGCTGTTCATCGAGGCTGCGGCTCGGGCGAGCTCATCGACACGGGCGCGGTCGGAGGGGCGGAGATCTGCGTACTCGGGCACGAGTTCGGGCCGAAGATACATAGGCGAGGCGAAGCGCCGGGTGGTGGGAAGATACGGCGACGGGCTCACAGGAGGGAAGGGCTCGCCGGCGTGTACGGGGTTGATCAGTATGAAGTCGGCGCCCAGGTCGCAGGCGCCCCACTCTGAAAGTGTCCCGAGGTCAGCGAGGTCCCCCATGCCCCACGAATCTCGGGAGCGCATTTGGTAGAGCTGGGTGGCAAGCCCGACCGCGGGCCGTTCGTCCAGGCCTGCCGGCAGTGGGATCGTGGCGGGGGCGACTATCAATGTCGCCTCGACTGTGCGTCCGGGGTCGGTGCGTCCGGTGTCGGTGCGGTCGGCGCCTGCGGGACCCGTGGCGGGAGAGTCGGTGGGGGCGACGTGGGTGGGACACGTGACGTGATCGACGACGACGACGAGCCGGTGCCAGCCGGTGGGCAGATCACCGGGGACCGACATGGACACCTGCTCCATGGTCATCCCGTCCACGTGACGCTGGATGCGTGGGCCGCGCAGGGGCACGAGCACGATCGGTTCGCCACCGTCTTCGAGATGGGCCGTCACGCTGACGGTGGCGCCGCGCGGGATGTGGAGCGATACCGAGGTAGGAGTTCCCTGCCGGGCAACCACCGTGGGTGGCAGCACCTGCCGCCATGGTCGCAGGCGTGTGGCCTCGAGCGCCGCACGGTCGGTCGCGGCTCGGGAGTCGGCGTCGGAATCGTCAGGACCCACGCCCAAGCCCATCGCGGCGAGTACGGCGCGCAGCGTGTGCTCCGGTACATCGTGGTGGACGCCATGAGCATCGGTATATCCAGTGGCCACGCCGCATGCGTCGGCGAGTTCGGCGAGGGCGGGTGGAACGGCGGCGATCGCGGTCACACATCCACTGTGCCAGCCGCTGGGCGACCCGTGCGGAGTCAAAAACGGACCGCGCTCCGCGCCGCTTGGGGGCACCACGTAGCCTGCTAGGGAACACGTACCAGTTCCGCCCAGAGAAAGGCCGTGGACCACCCATGACCGAGGCATTCATCTACGACGCGATCCGCACACCGCGGGGCAAGGGCAAGCCCGGTGGCGCCCTGCACGGGGTCAAGCCCATCGACCTGGTGGTCGGGCTCATCGACGAGACTCGCCGTCGCTTCCCGGATCTCGATGAGAACCGCATCTCGGACATTATCCTTGGCATCGTCAGCCCGCTCGGCGACCAGGGCATGGACCTTCCCCGCATCGCGGCCCTCGCGGCCAAGATGCCCGACACCGTCGCAGGGGTGCAGATCAACCGCTTCTGCGCCTCCGGCCTGACGTCCATCAACATGGCCGCGCAGAAGATCCGCTCCGGGTGGGACGAGGTCGTCCTCGCCGGCGGCGTCGAGTCCATGTCACGCGTGCCGATGGGCTCTGACGGTGGCGCCTGGGCCATGGACCCGGCCACCAACTACGACACCTACTTCTCGCCGCAGGGCATCGGTGCCGATCTCATCGCCACCATTGAGGGCTTCACCCGCGAGGACGTGGACCGCTACGCCGAGCGCTCGCAGCGTCTGGCCGCGCAGGCGTGGGACGAAGGTCGTTTCGACAAGTCGGTCGTCCCGGTCAAGGACATCAACGGGATCACCATCCTGGACCGCGACGAGCACATGCGCCCCGGAACCACCGTCGAGACCCTCGCCGGCCTCAAGCCGTCGTTCGCGATGGTCGGCGACATGGGCGGCTTCGATGCCGTGGCACTGCAGAAGTACCACTGGATCGAGGAGATCAACCACGTCCACCACGGTGGCAACTCGTCCGGCATCGTCGACGGCGCGGCGCTCGTCGTCGTCGGTTCGGAGAAGGCCGGCCGGGACATGAACATGACGCCGCGCGCCCGCGTCGTGTCCGCCGCCACCTCCGGCGCCGACACCACCATCATGCTGACCGGGCCCACCCCGGCCGCCCAGAAGGCTCTCGCCACCGCCGGCCTCACCGCCGACGATATCGATCTGTGGGAGCTCAACGAGGCCTTCGCCTCCGTCGTGTTGCGCTTCCAGAAGGACATGAACATCCCGGACGAGAAGCTCAACGTCAACGGCGGCGCCATCGCCATGGGCCATCCCCTCGGTGCGACCGGCGCGATGATCACCGGCACCGTGCTCGACGAGCTCGAGCGCACCGGCGGCAAGCGCGCCCTCATCACGCTCTGCGTCGGCGGCGGCATGGGCGTCGCCACCATCATCGAGCGCGTCTGATCCGGCCCACCGACACCACAGCCATACAGGAGTAGAAAACCAGTGAGCGACAACATGTTCCGGTGGGAGCAGGACGGCGACGGCTTCGTCACCCTCACCATGGATGATCCCGACCACGGCGCAAACACGATGAACGCCCGGTTCATCGACGACTTCGCTGCCACCGTCGACCGCATCGAGGCCGAGAAGGACTCGATCAAGGGCGTCGTGCTGACGTCGGCAAAGAAGAGCTTCTTCGGCGGCGGCGACCTCAAGTCCATGATCACGGCACGTCCGGCGGACGCGGGCGATCTGTACGAGCGGTCCATGTCGATCAAGGGGCGCATGCGTGCCCTCGAGACCTGCGGCGTGCCCGTCGTGGCCGCCATCAACGGTGCGGCACTCGGTGGCGGGCTCGAGTTGGCACTGGCCTGCCACCACCGCGTCATGGCAGATGCCCGCGGGGCCAAGGTCGGCCTGCCCGAGGTCACCCTCGGCCTGCTGCCCGGCGGTGGCGGCATCGTCCGTACCGTGCGCATGTTCGGTTTGGCCCAGGCCGTGCCCAACATCCTCATGTCCGGCAAGTCCTTCGTTCCCGCCAAGGCGCTCGAGATGGGCCTGGTCGACGAAGTCGTGGAGCCTGAGAAGCTGATCGACGCGGCCAAGGCGTGGCTGAAGACCGAGCCCGAGGCCTCGCAGCCGTGGGACCGCAAGGGGTGGAAGCTGCCCGGCGGCACCATCG
>CAMNYG010000184.1 GCA_946570335.1 uncultured Dietzia sp.
CCCTGCTGCGGGCGACGGGCACCGCCGTGCTGGCGAAGGCCGTGGCCGCGACGGGCCGCCCCGAACCCATGCTCCCCCTGGTCGGCCCGCCCGGTTCACGCGCACTGCTCTCACTCGACGGCTACGAGGAGGCCTACACCTCCGTGGCGGGCCCGACCTGGCGCAACGAGGTGGGCGCCTCGATCGGCACGGAGCTGGGCTCGTTCCGGCCCGCCACGAATGCGGAAGACCTCGTCGTCGTCCCCCTGCTCGTACAGATCGCCGACCTGGACCGGAGCGCCCCACCGCACGCCGCGGCCACGACCGCGTTCGCCGCCCGCGCCGAGGTGCGGCACTACCCGGGCGACCACTTCGACCTGTTCGCCGGCCGCCCGTGCCACGACCGCGCGGTGCGGCACGCCCTCCACTTCCTGCGGCGCCACGTTCCCCTACCGACCGTCGTGCAGGCGGGCTGAACCACACGGGAACAGCGGCCGGAGCCGCACGCCACCGCCCTGACCTGCGATGCCGGGCGCCAGGCCTTCGGGTCGGCGCCCGGCATCGCCGTTTCCGTACCGTGTGAGTCACGCCACATGACGCACTTGTTGACGCGTCACCAATGGTGGCCTATGGTGGACACCACAGACAACAGAACACCCCGACCGCCAGGGCCGGGGACCACACCCACAAGGAGTCACCATGAGCACCGACCTCAACGACCTCAGCGGCACCTGGACCCTCGACGCGACCCACACCCGCCTGGGTTTCGTCACCCGTCACGCGATGATCACCAAGGTGCGCGGCTCGTTCAACGACTTCACGGGCACCGTCACCGTGCCCGCCGAGGGCATCCGGTCGGCCACGGCCGAGATCACCATCGACGCCTCGTCGATCGACACCCGCAACGCAGACCGCGACGGCCACCTGAAGTCGAACGACTTCTTCGACATGGAGAACTTCCCGCAGATCACCTTCGAGTCCACGGCGATCGCCCCCAACGGCAGCGGCGGCGTGGACGTGACCGGCGACCTCACCATCAAGGGCACCACCAAGTCGGTCACCATCCCGTTCGACTACGAGGGCACCGCCACCGACCCGTTCGGCAATCAGCGCGCCGGCTTCGAGGGCACCACCACCCTCAACCGCAGCGACTTCGGCCTCACCTGGAACGCCGCACTCGAGACCGGCGGCGTCCTGGTCTCGGAGAAGGTCACCCTCGAGATCGAGGTCTCGGCCATCAAGAACGCCTGATACGCACAGGCGCCGTCGTCGAGCGTTCCTTCGCCCTGGCCGAGCAATGGAAAACGCTGGCCGCCCGCTACGAGAAACTCGCGGTCACCTACCGCGCCGCCGCCACACCCTGCGCGATCCTGACCCGGCTACACCATGTAGGAGACATGCCCTAGCCGACGACGACGAAGACGGCCGTATGCGACCCATCGGCGTCCTGCCAGGTGCCACTGAGCGTGCCCGGTGAGCCGATGAGCGGACGCTCGCCCTCGGCGTCGTTCTCCTCCGACAGCACGCGGATCACCTGCAGGGCGTCGACCCCCCTGGCCAGGCCGTCGCCGCCGCCGCGGATGTTGACCGGCGACGGGGTGACCGTGCCGTCCTCGACCTGCAGATGGTCGGCGGCGGTGTCCCGGTGACTGATCACACGGCGCACTTCCGCGCAGTAGACGGGGTCGGCCGGGGCGTCGTACACCCAGCGGCGGCCGAGGATCGAATGCTCCATAGTGCCGAGCAGCGACTCCGCCGCGCCCTCGAGCTCGGCTCCCCGGTAGGTCACGGGGACGTGGAAGGTGTTGGCGCCGTCGCTCAGCAGGAACGACTCCATGCCGACCTCGCCGGCCGGGTCGACGAACCGGTAGGCCGTCACCTGCTCCAGACGCTCCGCGTCCCCGTTGAACCACGACTGGTGACGGATCCACGACCGCAGCAGGCCAATCTTGCCCGGGTCGAGGACGGCGTCATAGATCTCGGCGGTTCCACTCATGCGCTAAGAATCCCCCAATAAGTGCGGCCCGGCAAACGGGTACGCCGACGGGCGGGTTGGTGAAGAAGAATTATCCCGTGGGGCGTTCGCACTGACCACGGTCGGTCCAAGCCCACCAGGAGCCCGATGATTGTGAGTGTAATCACTGCATCCCGGCTCCAGTGCCATTAGCGTCCCCGCCGTACCTCCGGGGATCTTCCCCGGTGTCCCCTACGGAAGGTGACGCACGATGAAGAAGACCATTGCCGTGATCGGCTCCGCCGCCGCCCTGTCCTTCGCCGGTGCGGGCCTCGCCGCCGCGCAGGACGTCGACACCATCGACACCGACTCGCCCCAGGGCGTCCAGGTCGAGACGACCCAGAACGACGACGGCGACGCCGGTGAGGGCGACGACGGCGACACCGGCGAGGACAACGGTGACGACAACGGCGACGACACCGACACCCCGGCCGAGGTCTCCGAGATCGCCGCGCAGCTCTGCGGCTCCATCTCGGCCTACGACTTCCTCGGCTCGGCCGAGGGCATCGTGCCGGGCCTGTCCGGCGAGGAGTGCGAGGCCAACGCCGATGCGGCAGTCGAGGCTGCCATGAGCGGCGACATCGGTGGCGCGCTCGACATCCTGCGCGGCATCGACTCCGAACTCCCGGATGACGACGACGAGACCGCCGACAGCGGCTCGGCCGGCCTGCTGGACGGCTTCGACTCGCTCAGTGGCGCCCCCGCCGATGACGACGTCGAGGAGCCCGCCCCGACGGCCTGATAGCCGCCGCGCCTTCTCACGACAGGCGCTCCACGTCCTGAACTCCCGCACCCGCCTCGGCGCGTGCGGGAGTTCTTCGTGAGAAGCGGATGCGGATGACGCTGCGGCTGCGGCTTCTCGCTCAGTCCTCCGTCGAGGCGCCCGCGGAGACGAGACGGCCGAGCGCCCGGTGATCGATGTGGCCGGGCTCGGTGGAGGCCATGAACTCCACGAGGATCCGCTCGACCGTGTCCGGGTCCTCGACATGCGGGTAGTGCCCGGTGCCCGGCACGATCGCCAGCCGACTGCCGGGGATCGCCTCGTGCGTGGCGTGGCCGTGGGAGACGGGGATGATCGGATCCCGGTCACCCCAGATCACCTGCACGGGCAGCTGTGCGGCCAGATGGAACCGGTTGGTGGCCGAGACGGCCTGGCCCTTGTTGTCCACCACCGCGCGCAGGGTCTTGAAGAACGTGCGCCGGTGGCCGGGCCGGGCCAGCGACTCGAAGGCCGCCCACGATTCGGCCACCGACTCGGCGCGGATGCCCCGTTCCAAGAAGAACCGGCGCATGGAGTTGCCGGCGTTGACGACCGGCGGAGCTGCGGCACCCGTGACCAGGAATCCCGCACCGGGCACGGCGAGTAGTCGGAGGATCCAACTGACCTCCTTGCCCAGACCCCCGCTGCCGATCAGCACTATCCGCTCACAGAACTCCGGGTACTGGTAGACGAACTGCAGCGCCACACCACCGCCGAGCGACTGCCCGATGACCGTGCACCGCGTGATGCCCTTGGCCACCAGCAGGTCGCGCAGGGCCGACGCCATGGCGCCGAGCGAGTAGTCGTCGAAATCGAGTGAGCTTCGACCATGCCCCGGCAGGTCCGGGGCGATCACGTGGAAATGCTGCGACAGGCGCGGGATCATCTCGCGCCAGGTGTCGGAGCTGCCGGCCATGCCGTGGATGAGCAACAGGGTCGGCCTGTCCTCGCCGACGCCGGTCCCGCTCTCGCCGGTGCCGGCACTGCCGCCGCCCGCCTCGCGATAGGCGAGTTCGCGGCCGTGAAGAATCGTGGACTGCATGTACAACCCCCTCGGGGAGACGCTCCGCGCCGTATCTCGTCGCAGGAGAGACTGGCGTCCATTGTGCGTCGGCCCGGCGCTGCCGTGCAGTTCTCCCCATCACACTCCGGGCGATCGGCAGCTGCGCAGGCCGCCGGAATGAAGCATCACCTATCGGATTGCGTTCCACCTATCCGACCGCACGACGCCCATCGGACCCGATAGGTGGATCGGCTTCAGATAGGTGGAACGCAATCAGATAGGTGGCGCGGGAGCGGATGGGTGGCGCGGCAGCCCTCAGGGGCGCGCGATCAGTCCGCCGATCCGAACGCGCGCGCCAGCCGGCGGTGCCGGTGAGAAAACAATGCACCCACCACCAGTCGCACGACCGCGGCGGGCAACAGGGCCCGCGGCTCGGCCCGCAGGGTGTCGGTGACGCGGGTCGTGTCGTCGGGAAGCTGCTCGAGTTCGCGACGATGCTCCCACACACGGCACGAGCCCAGCGCGGAACGCTCCTGAAAGAATCGGGGGACCCGCAGGTCGGCGAGCACCAGGTCGTCGAACTCGACCGGAACCAGCCCGCCCACCAGGATCCAGGCCCTCCCGAGCGGACGACCCCGCGGCACCTCGGCGATCGAGCGACC
>CAMNYG010000185.1 GCA_946570335.1 uncultured Dietzia sp.
CGGTGACGACGTGGCCGCCGCCCCGGCGGCCCGTGGGCGTCTCCGCGCCATCGAGAAGGCGGGCGCCTAAACCATCACCGGGCCCCGACCGTCACCACGGCCGCGCCCGCCGGAAGGAGTTGAACAGATTGACGGCTCCCATCGAGGTGGTCCTCGGTGTCGTCGTTCTGCTCGTACTCGCACCGGTGGTCGCGGCCGCGGCGTATCGGCTCGTGCATATCCGCCGGAACTCCACGTCCGTTCTCGCTCGGCGCGCCGGCGAGAAGGCGTGGATCTACGGGGCCGTTCGGTATTCCGATACGGATGTGGCGTTCTATCGGCTCCTGAGCGTGCGCTTCAGGCCGGACGTCCGGCTGGACAGGAGGACGCTCGTTCTGGGCAGGCGTCGTCCGCCGACCGGCGATGAACTGGACGTGGCCGAAGAAGGCGAGATGATCGTCCCGTTCTCGGGTCTCGACCGTCGAGAACGCCCGGTAGAGGGTGAATTGTGTCTCGGCCTCTCTGAGCTCACCGGTCTGATGGCGTGGGTGGAGGCCTGCTCTGCCGACCAGGTCCGTCCGAGACGGTATCGTCGTTGACCCTCGTTCTTCTCCGGCATTTCATGCCCGTTTCAGGAGGTACCGTTGCGACTGGTCGTCGCCACCTGCCAGGTCGACTACGTCGGCCGGCTCACTGCACACCTGCCCATGGCACCACGCCTGCTGCTGGTCAAGGCGGACGGTTCCGTGAGCGTGCACGCCGATGACCGTGCCTACAAGCCTCTCAACTGGATGACGCCGCCCTGTTCGTTGAAAGAACAGGAACACCCGGAGAACTCTGATCATCTTCTGTGGGTGGTGGAGAACAAGGCGGGTGAACAGCTTCGGATCACCGTCGCTGAGGTTCACCACGAGTCCCATCACGAGCTGGGTGTCGATCCCGGTCTGGTGAAGGACGGCGTCGAGGCGCATCTGCAGGAACTTCTCGCGGAGCACATCGACACCCTCGGTCAGGGATACAGCCTGATTCGACGGGAGTACATGACCGCGATCGGTCCGGTGGACATCCTGGGGCGTGACTCCGAGGGGACGACCGTGGCGGTTGAGATCAAACGGCGGGGCGAGATCGACGGCGTCGAGCAGTTGACGCGCTACCTCGAGCTTCTCAACCGGGATCCGCTGTTGGCGCCTGTGAGCGGGATCTTCGCAGCCCAGATCATCAAACCCCAGGCCCGGACTCTGGCCGAGGACCGGGGTATCCGGTGCGTGACGTTGGATTACGACAAACTGCGAGGGACCGAATCCACCGATCTACGCCTGTTCTGAGCGGGGTGAACGGTGCCGAGGCGACATCGACGGTCGAGGAGCGATCAGCCCGCCCCTGTGCGTCATGGCCTGGGCGGGGGATCGCTGGAAGCCGGACCCGCCGGGGACTCGGACGCCTATCACGTCCGTCGGATACCCGGAGCCCGGGCCGGTAAGGACTACCGATGCCCCGGGTGTGACCACATGGTGGTCGCCGGGACCAGCCATGTGGTGGCCTGGCCGGACAGGCCGGGTGGCGAAGACGAACGTCGGCACTGGCACGCCGGTTGCTGGAGTGGCCGGGGCAGCCGGGGGATCACCCGTCGTTGGAGCTGAGCTGCGGAGGTGCCGGTAGGGGCTCTTCGTGATCGACTCTCAACGGAACCACCTCCAGCCGGGCACGGACAGTGGCGAGATCGGACAGGACGGTTCGGCGGAGTTCGCGTAGTTGCTCTGTGTAGGCGGTGGCGTCGTCGATCATGCTCTTGGCGCGCCCCCGAGCCTCGGAGAGCAGTGCGTCGGCCTCACTGCGTGCCTGTGCCTGCAGTGCCTCGGTAGCTGCCACCGCGGCGGCCTGTCGAGCCTCTTCCTGGCGTAGGGCCTCCTGTCGACGCAGGTCCGACGCCAGGCGGTGATCCTCGTCGATCTGTCTACGCTGCCGTGCGGCCTCGTCGTCCAACCGTTGAGCTTCCCGCTTCGCCGATCGGACGATCTCCTCGGCCCTGGTCCGGGCGGCTTTGAGAACTGAATCGTGCTCCGCACGGATGGCCGTGGTGCGCGCGCGGATCTCTTTCAGCTCCGTGTCCGCCGTCTCTCGCATGCGCCAGGCGGAATCCTCCGCCTCGGTGAGAATCCGATCGGCGGTGGCGTGGGCGTTATCCCTGATGGACTCCGCCTCGGCGGTCGCCAGGCCGAGCATCGTCGAAAGTCGATCAGACATCTGTTCACTGGTGGTGGGCACCCGACCGAGTTCCGCCACCCGCGATTCGAGAGCACGTACGCGTTCGCGTTCTCGTTCCAGGTCCGCCGCCGCTCGTTCGGCCCGCTCGACCGCGGAGTCACGGTCTGCTCGAAGGAGTTCCGCCTCGGCCTCGAGCCGTGTGAGGGTGGAGGTCACCTGCTCCCGGTCGAAGCCTTTGCGGACCACCGCGAAGGGCTGGACGGCCGTTCGTGGGGTGTGCATGCTCGACATACCCCCACCCTAGCCGCGCAACCCGAACGTGACCTGTCAGTGCTGGTCGGGAGCGGGCTCGACGAGCTCGAGGAGAACTCCGCCGGCATCTTTGGGGTGGATGAAGTTGATCCGCGATCCGGCGGTGCCGGTCTTGGGAGACGGGTACAGCACCCGCAACCCGCGTCCGGTGAGATGAGCGGTGACGGCCTCGATGTCCGTCACCCGCACCGCCATCTGCTGGATGCCGGGGCCGTTGCGGTCGAGGTACTTGGCGATCGTGGAGCTCTCGTCAAGCGGGGCGAGGACCTGGAGGAGGGCGCTGCCCTCAGGCCGTCCCGGCGAGCCTAGCATGGCCTCGCGGACACCCTGCTCCTCGTTGACCTCCTCGTGGAGGTTCTCCATCCCGAGATTGTCGCGGTACCACGCCACCGCGGCGTCGAAGTCGGGGACCGCGACGCCGACGTGGTCGATCGCCACGACGAGTTCGGAGGGCAGAAGGGGCTGTCCGGCTGGGGTAGTGGTCATACCTTCCACGCTAGTCGGTCAGGGTTCACGGTAGTTTGACGTGGATAGCCATCCCCCACGATCGGAAGGTGTCCCTCATGACCGCCGACCCCACCCGAACCGTCATCGTCTCCGGTGCGCGCACGCCTTTCGGCCGCCTGCAGGGAGGCCTCTCCTCCCTCTCGGCCCCTGAGCTCGGAGGCATCGCCATCAAGGCCGCACTCGAGCGCGGCGGCGTCTCTCCCGAGGCGGTTGACCAGGTCATCATGGGCCAGGTGCTGTCCGCCGGGAACGGACAGATGCCCGCCCGTCAGGCCTCGCTCGCCGCCGGCCTGCCGAAGAGCGTTGACGCGCTGAGCATCAACAAGATGTGCCTGTCGGGGCTGACGGCCATCGCTCTTGCCGACCAGGCTATCCGGTCCGGTTACTCCGAGGTGGTCGTCGCAGGAGGCCAGGAGTCGATGTCCCAGGCACCGCATCTGCTCCCCAAGAGCCGCGCCGGATACAAGTACGGCTCCATCGAGGTCCTCGACCACATGGCGTTCGACGGCCTGCACGACGTGCCGACCGACCAGCCGATGGGCGCGCTCACCGAGGCTCGCAACGCGGAGCTGGAGATCACCCGTGAGCACCAGGACGAGTTCGCCGCGGTCTCACACCAGCGTGCGGCGGCCGCGTGGTCCGAGGGTCGCTTCGCGGACGAGGTCGTCCCGGTGACGATCAAGGGCCGCAAGGGGGACACCGTGGTGGAGACCGACGAGGGCGTCCGTGCCGATTCGACCGCCGAGTCGATGGGCAAGCTCCGCCCGGCGTTCGCCAAGGACGGCACCATCACCGCGGGCTCCTCCTCTCAGATCTCGGACGGCGCCTCGGCAGTCATCGTGACCACGGCCGCCCGCGCCGAGGCCGAGGGCTGGCCTGTGCTCGCCGAGATCGTCGCCTACGGCACGGTCGCGGGACCGGATTCGACGCTGCAGCACCAGCCCGCCGACGCGGTCCTCGACGCGTGTCGTCGTGCGGATATCTCGGTCGACGAGATCGACCTGTTCGAGTTCAACGAGGCCTTCGCCTCGGTGGGCCTGCATTCGACCCGCATGCTGGAGCTGGATGCGGACAAGGTCAACGTCAACGGCGGCGCGATCGCGGTGGGCCACCCGATCGGTGTGTCCGGCAACCGAGTCGTGCTGACGCTGGCTCTCGAGCTGGCCCGTCGGGGCGGCGGCCTCGGTGCGGCTGCACTCTGCGGCGGTGGCGGACAGGGCGACGCCTTGATCATCCGGGTGCCAGCGGCCGCCTGAGACGCTGACGGCGGCGGCGTGGCAAGATCGGAGCCGTGTCGAGACCAGGTAACCGTCCCCCGTCCGCCGCCGAGCAGAAGCTCGCGGCGTCGCTCGCCGGCGCCGTCGACCTCTCGGGACTGAAGAGTCGCGCCGAGGCCCAGCGAGGTGCGGCC
>CAMNYG010000186.1 GCA_946570335.1 uncultured Dietzia sp.
GGTCCACCCGGTCGTCCACACCGGCCACGACATCGCGCCGCCCGTCGATGTGGCGGCGGAGAGCCGTCAGGACGCGTTCTCCGTCGTCGGGGCGAATCGCCGGGGCCAACGGGCACCATCCCTTCCGGGCGGCCCGTCCGGTCGCCCTCGTCGCCGTCGATCCTAGTCGCCGGGTGGAGACGGGTCCGGGCGAGTGTCGGGCTACGCTGGTCCGGTGACCCAGCTACCCGACTTCGATCCGACGGACGGCGGCCGGCACCCGAGCATCGTGGAGCGAATCGCCGCATCGACCACCCCCAGGGTTCCGTTCTCCGTGGAGTTCTATCCGCCCCGTGACGAGGCGGCCGAAGAGCGGTTATGGCGTGCCGCGTCGGTGTTCTCCGACCTCGGGGCGGCATTCGCCTCCGTCACGTACGGTGCCGGCGGCTCGACCCGCGACCGTACCGTCCGGGTGGTCGAGCGGATCGTCCGCGAGACCGACCTCGTGCCGATCGCACACCTCACCGCTGTCGGCCACACCGTCGACGAGCTTCGCGAGATGATCCGCATGTACGGCGAGGTAGGGGTCTCCAACATCCTGGCGCTGCGCGGTGACCCGCCCGGCGATCCGCTGGGCGAGTGGACAGCGCACCCCGAGGGGCTGCACTACGCGGAAGAGCTGGTCCGCCTCATCCACGACGTCGGCCGCTTCCACGTGGGCGTGGCGTCGTTCCCCGAGGGGCACTACCGGGCACGGGACCTGGACCACGACACGGAGGTCCTCGTCGGCAAGCTGCGGGCCGGGGCCGAGTACTCCATCACCCAGATGTTCTGGGACGTCGACGACTACCTGCGGCTTCGCGATCGCGTGGTCCGGGCGGACCCCGAGCAGGGCGCCAAGCCGATCATCCCCGGCCTCATGCCGGTCACGAGCCTGCGGGTGGTCCGTCGGATGGTCGAGCTCTCCGGATGCGAGCTCCCGGAGGGGCTCGCCGAACGACTGCGGCTCGCCGCCGGCGACGGACCGGAGGAGAACCGGGCGGCCGTTCGCGAGGTGGGCATCGAGTTCGCCACCCGGCTGTGTGAGCAGCTGATCGCCGAGGGCGTGCCCTGTCTGCACTTCAACACGCTCAACTTCTCGCGAGCGACCCATGAGGTCCTCACCAACTTGTCGATGGCCCCTGCCGCGAAGACGTCGATCGGCAGCTACTGAGCACACCGGTGTGCCCGCCCCGCTGGTCCGTACGGTCAGCGCGCGAGGTGGTCGGCCCGGGCCCTCGAGGTGCGTGCGGCGAGTACGGTGCCGATTGCGACGAGCAGGGCTGCGCCGATGCCCACGATCATCCACACGGCGAAACCACGTGCAGCGGGGTCGGGATAGGACGACGACGCCTGCATCCGGGTGATCGAGCCCGGCGACGGGGTCCAGCTGACGGTATTCCCGGCCCCGACGGTCCCGTTGGTTTCGCTGATCCGATTGGGGAAGGTCAGGTCGACCCGCGTGGTGGCCGACTCCGAGCTGTCCGCCGGCATGCCGGAGAGATCAACGGAGCCGCTGAAGGACACGGTGTCGCCACTGCGCCGGAAACTCATGGTGTAGGGGCGTGCGCCCTCGATGTCCACGGCGAGGGACAACGTGTCCATTTCCGCGAACGTCAGCTGGGTGAAATAGATCTCCCGGCCCGTGAACCCGTCTGCCGAATAGGGGGTGATCCGGACCTTCTGCTCCAACCCGGACGGAGTGCCCAACCGATCGAGGGCGGCGGCCTGCGCCGGCTGGTCGGCCGCGATCAGGATCCGACCCGAGACGGTGTCGTCCTTGCGGACGCTCATCTGGGCGTTGAGCTGGAGACATCCGCTGAGGACGAAGAGCATCGTGAACAGTGCGGTCACACCGGCAAGCCTCCGGGCCAGGGGAGAGCGACCACTGGCCGCGGGGGCGATGCCTGTCGAACGAGGAACGGTCACAGGCGTCATTCTGCCCGCGCCGCGCGTCGGCGACGTGTCGACGTGCCGAACCGGCGACCGACAAGTCGGGCGACGGTCCGACCACTCGTGCCGATCACCCCTCCTCCGGGATGGGTGGAGGCGCCGGCCAGGAAGATGCCGTCCGCGCCCGGAACCGTGTGACCGCGCAGGTCCGGATGTGGACGCATCGGCAACATCTGGTCCAGTGACATCTCGACGTGCATGACGTTCCCGCCGATCAGCCCCAGTTCGCTCTCCAGATCTTCCGGGGTCTGGACGTGCCGATGGACGATCGACCCCGCGAGCCCGGGGGCGAAGCGGTCCGCGGCAGCGATGATCCGGTCGGCCTCGGCCGGGCCGGCTTCCGACCACGGCCTCCCGTCGGCGAGATTCCTGGGGTGCCACTGGGACCACAGCGTGAGTTCGTGCCGCCCCTCCGGTGCCAGCGAAGGGTCCAGGGAGCTGAAACTCATCGCGAGGACCGCGGGGTCGGCGTCGAGCCCGCCCGCGGCGGCGACACCGTATCGGCGGTCCAGGTGGCGGCGATCCGTCACGAGAAGCTGGAGCCCGTGCGAGCTCACCTCAGTGGGGACGTCCGGGTACCGGGGGAGGTCGGTGGTCCCGAGCCTGACGACCATGCCCAGCCCGAAGCCTGGGCGGATTCGTCTGCGCCAGCGGTCCACGGTCGGGGTGGGGAGCACGCCGGAGAGCAGGTCCAAGGTCGTGTGCACGTGGCAGGCCGCCACCACCGCGGAGCAGGAGAGCGACGGCCCACCGTCGGTATGCACGCGCCAGCCGCGACCGGACCTCGTGATGGCAGTGGCACCGGTCCCCGCGGTGATGGTGCCGCCATGCGCTCGCACGACCGACCCCAGTGCGTCGGCCAGGGCTCCCGAGCCGCCGATCGCCCGACCCGGCGGGATCGTGTGCATCAGTGCGGCGAACCCGATCATCGGGGCCGTGGCCGGATGGGACATCGGAGGTCCGGATTGCGCACCGAACCAGGAGAGGGCGGCCTTCAGCCGCTCGGAGTCGAACAGCGAGTCCAGGAGCGCATCGCCCGAGGACAGGAACGTCTGTACTGCGCCGAAGGGGTTGTGGAGGTCTTCCGCTCCCAGGAACGCGAATCCCAGACCCGCGGCGGTGGGGCGAACGGCGAAGCCCCTCATCATTCGTCCGGCCAGCACGTCCCACCGACGGACGAAGGACCGATAGGCCTCGGCATCGGCGGGGCTGCAGGCCTCGGAGATGCTTCGGCAGGTGGCGTCGAGATCCCGGTGGAAGACGATCGGTGGCTCGTCCGAGCCGGGCGGCGCGGGTGCGAATCCCCAGGGGTCGCAGTCGATGTAGCGAAGTCCGTGTGAGGCCAGGTCGAGCTCCTCGGGGATGCCGGTGTGACGGATCATCAGATGTGCCGAGGACCCCCGGTCGGTCCGGTGGCCCGGGTATCGCTCGACGGTGGAGGTGGCGCCCCCGATCACCGTGTCCTTCTCCACGACGTGGACGTCGAGGCCGGCGCGGGCGAGGTAGGCGGCGCAGGTCAGACCGTTGTGGCCGGACCCGATCACCACGACGTCGTGACGGGGCATCTCACGACTCCTGTTCGGGGAGGGGGAGTGACCGCGAGAGGACGGCGAAAGGGCGGGCGTCGCCGTCGAACCGGTGCGAGCGCAGTACGTCACCGAATCCCAGTGAGCGGTACAGCCGCCACGCGCCGTTGCTCTCGTTCTCGACCTCGGGGGTGGACAACATCACCGTGCCTTCCGTTCGCTCGGCCAGGAAGTTGCGGAGCAGGGCACTTCCGATACCCCTGCCCTGATGCGAGGGGGAGACGTGGAGTTCGGTCAGCTCGACGTAATCGGCGGGAAGTTCTCGTTGCCTGTCACGGAGCCCGCGGGAGACCTGCTCGTACCACCACTGGCCGGGGGCCCCGCGGTACCCGTAGCAAATCGCGACGAGCGGCCCACGCGCCGGACCGAGCAGGCGGCGTCGAGGCGGCTCGAACGCGGCGAACCCGGACCAGCCCGCGCGGCGGCTGTGTTCCAGCCACGCCGCCGCCCGCGAGCGGATCACCTGTGGTGGGTAGCCCATCGCATCGACGTAGACCCCGAGCGCCTCGGGTAGTCGGTCTCTGAAATCGGCGGCGTCGAGCCGGGTGATCACTGTGTCCATCGCCTCCATCTCATCACGAGCGGGTGCTCGCCACCCCGGGTTGTGTCGTACCCCGGCGATAGCGTGCGGGGCACAAGCGGAGAAACAGCGGAGATGGGTGGTGCAGTGGGCATGGAGAAGACCAACGGGTTGCGGGTCGCCGGAAGGGGTGCCGTGAGGTCACCCCTCGGACGGGCGGAGCGCGCGGAAACACATCGCGGACGGGCGCTGTCCGCGTCGACTCCCGAGGACCGGTTCGTCGAGGCGTACCGCGCCGCCCGCTCCGC
>CAMNYG010000187.1 GCA_946570335.1 uncultured Dietzia sp.
GTGTCGCGTCACCTGCGGTCGGCGGCGGGGAAGTGTGGCAGAGCGGCCGAATGCACTCGCCTTGAAAGCGAGCGTGCCTAAACAGCACCGGGGGTTCAAATCCCTCCACTTCCGCACCGGCTCAAAGAACCTCCAGTTCAGTGGGCTTTTCCAGCGCCGGCATCTAGGCTCGTGTCACGTACGTGTCAGAGTCTTTGGTCTTCGAGTCCCCGGAGACGGCGTTCGTTGTGCTCGATGCACCGACGAGGTCGACCCGGACTGTGTGCTGACCTTCTTCTTATCGCGGCGGGGGTGGCCGGATTGCGTTCCCGCACACTCTGGTCAGGTCAGGAGCGGGTGGCTGAGCGGGCGGCGCTCCGGTGTTCGCCAGCGGCGAAGTAGTCGTTGGTTTCCTGCCGTCACAGCCCTCCCGAACGTCAAAAAGGGCCATCGCCGCGATCGACGAGTCCGCCCGGATCGCCACCTCCACCCGCCGACTCCACCTGCACCTCCCCGCCGACCTCGCCCGAATCGAACTGAACTGGGTTGCCGGTCTGGTCCCGGCCGGTGTGGCCGCGGCGTGTCTGATCTGGTGGCGGAGGCAGACATGACAGTCCCGAATTGAAAGTTAGGCTTACCTAACATAGGGTGTCCCGCATGGCCAGTATGAAGAAGAAGCTCCTGGGAGCCGTGGCCCTCGCCGTCGTCGTCCCCTTCGTCCCCACCGTCGCCGCGAGCGCCGGCGCGGCGACCATCCCCGACGACCTCCCGTTCTTCCCCGCAGTGCAGGAGAGTCCGCAGATCACGGTGACCACCGAGGACGGCCGCCCCGTCGACGGACTCACCGTCCACCGCGGCGACGTCCTGCTGGTCCACGGCACCGGATTCTCGCCACTGGCCAACCAGGGCGGCTTCCCGCTGCCCGTCCCGCCCGGCACTCCCAACGGCGTCTACGTGCTCTACAGCGCGTTCCCCGACCACTGGGAGCCCAGCGAGGGAGCCCCCGCCGAGGCCCGCTCCCACCCGCATGACCGGATGGCCTGGGTCGGGCCCGACGCCACCTTCAACGCGATCCCCAGTGCGCCGATCGACATGCACCGCTCCATCTCCCGCGTCGCCCAGCCCATGGCCGACGACGGCAGCTTCACCGCGCGCATCGAAGTGGACCCGGCCGCCACCCCGCCCGGCGAGAACTGGGGAGTCTACGTTTACGCGGGTGCCGGCTCGATCAACGCGGCCGAGGAGTTCTACGTCCCGATCGCCTACTCACCCGAGCCCGGGCCCAACACGCCGCCGGAGCCGACCGCGGACCTGGTCCTGGACGCCGGACTGGTTCACCGGGTCACCGAGACGCTGCAGGGCGGGATCAACCCGCGATTCGGCGCCGCGAAGCAGGACGGCGAGCGCGTCAGCTTCACCCGCGACCACGACGCCGAGGCCACCGCCGGCGACTCCGTTCAGCGCTACCGTGGCCAGATCACCGCCACCGCACGGTTCAACATCGTCGAGGTGGCCATGAAGGACCCGTGGATCGAGACCCGCGCCGACGGCACCCGGGTCCTCACCGCGCTCGTCTCGACCCGCCACGACGTGGGCGCCGACATCATGCACCGCGTCGAGTTGGGGCCCCTGGGCCCGGCCGACGCGACCGGGATGCAGCCGGTACTCAACGGGCCGGTGACCGTGGGGCACGTCGCGCTGAACGGCTGAGATGCAGCGGGGCCGTGGGCGGGGTCGCCCGCGCCCGCGGCCCGGCGGTCAGCCGGGGACGACGTCCTGCAGCTCCGCTGCAGAAACACGCGCGATCGTGTCGATGACCTTCGGGTAGGCAGGGGAGTCGCCCGAGACTATCGAGACGTGGTTCTCGCCCTCGATGAGGACCAGCTCAGCCGCGCCACCGGCCCGGTTGACCGCGTTCACGTAGCGGCGCGAATTTTCCGGCGACACCACGTTGTCCTCGGTCCCGTGGAGCGCCACCACCGGGGTGGCCGGGTCGATGTTCTGGATCGGATCCACCATCGTGAAGCGGTCCGGAGCCTGCTTGGGCGTCCCACCGATCGCCGCGATGATCCGGTCGTCGCCGTGCTCCGCCGCGTAGACCGCGTCCAGCGGCCCCGCGATCGAGACGACACGCGTGGGACGGAACTTGGGGCGGGCGCCCACCTCGTCGTCGTCCAACAGATGCCGAGTCCCGCCCCACACGGCGAGCTGGGCGCCTGCGCTGTGCCCCACCACCACCTCGTCGTCCGTGGTGATCTGTGGGAACCTCACGTCCACCTCGACCACGTGGTCGAGGGCGTCGGCCACGTCGCGGAACGTGGTGGGCCAGCCGCCGCCGGAACCGAGCCGGCGGTACTCGATGTTGTAGACCGCCATGCCCCGGGTCGCGAGCTCGCGGGCGAGGGGGGCGAACGAATCCGCGCCGATCTCGCTCTGCCACGCCCCGCCGTGGATGATCACGGCCAGCGGCAGAGTGTCCTCCTCGTGCTCTCCGGCCGGCATGTAGAGGTCCGCCCAGTTCTGCTCCGGATCGGCCTCGCCGCTGCGCGTCGGGTACTCGAATCGCTGGACCGTCACCTCGTCCAGCCGTGTGGGGCCCTCGAACATCGACTCGACGGTCGGCTGCGGCGCGGAGGAGGAGCAGGAAGCCAGGAATGCGAGTGAGGATGCCAGTGTCAGTGCGGCCGTCGTTGACAGGGTCCGACGGCCGACACCACATTCCTGGGGCACGGTCACTACCTCTTCAGAGTTACGAAAGATCGAACGGGTCGCTGCGCACCGCGCGGGCGCAGGCGGGCATCTCCGAACGGCAGAGCCGCCAGAAGAATGAAGTTCAGTTTACATTAGATCCGTGTGTGACTGAACATGACACCGGGTATGGGGGTGTGCGACAAGGGAATTGAGGGTGTGACGGGCTACCGGGTCCGGTCAGCGGATGACGCGCACCCGTCCGGGGGGCGGGGCGGTGAGCGGCCCCTCGTCGGTGACGTACTGGATCAATGCCGAGATATCGGTGTGGCCGGCCTCGCGGCGGGTCCCGCGCTCGGCGAACGGCGAGCCGTTCCACTCGGGGGAGGACAGGAACTCGTTGACCACCACGGTGTACTCGGCGTCGGGCTCGACCTCGGCGCCGTCGACGAGGAGCTCGGTGACCCGGTCACCCTCGGGACGGTTCAGGTCGACGGTGTAGCTGACATTGGAGGACACGGCGGGACCGTGCCGGCCGATGTCGTCGGCGAACAGGTCGAAGGCGGCCTGCAGGTCCTCGCCGGTGACCGTGACCAGGTAGAGGCGATCGCCGTACGGCTGGACGGTGTGCAGCGTCGAGTAGTCGAGGGGACCGCGCGGCATGTCGGCCCGCAGCGAGTCGGGGTTGGAGATGGCGAGCTGCGCGCCGCGGCCACGCGTGGCGTGGAGCTGGCCGTCGGCGATCAGGTCGGACAGCGGTGACTCACCGTTATCGTC
The DNA here is from genome assembly GCA_946570335.1 of uncultured Dietzia sp. GTDB lineage: Bacteria > Actinomycetota > Actinomycetes > Mycobacteriales > Mycobacteriaceae > Dietzia. Next base: position 3,445 of record CAMNYG010000187.1, read on the forward strand.
CATCGCGAGGGGGATCGTCTCGGTGGCCTCGCCGAGCACCTCACGGGCGTGCGGCGCGGCGGCCGCCCGGGCCTGGCGGACGAGCTCCTCGGTGGGGCCGTGCGGCTCGATGTCCAGGTTGACCGTCTGGTTGAACACCGAGGTCTGGGGCCTGATCACGTGGCCGGTGTCGGGGTCCACGGCGAGGTCCACGACGGTCACCGAGCGGCCGTGGGAGGCGGGGGCGACGACGACGCGCTCATCGTTGTCTCCGTCGAGGAGTCGGCAGGTGGCCGGCCCGCCGGAGGCGCCCACGATGAGCGCGTCGACCGCCGGGTTGATGTTCTTGACCAGGTCGGCCTCGGTGGGCGCCTCCGGGCAGGCCCCGGGGTCGGGGTTGTCGTGCACCGTCTCGGACTGGACCAGGCCGACGATCGCCTCGACGCCCAGGAACTGCAGCGACTCCACGGTCTGGTCGAGTGCTCGCATGGGGTCGGCCAGCCGGGTGGTGGTCTCGGGAGCCAGTTCCGAGGGCATGGTCACGGCCACGACTCCCACCCGCACGTCGCCGACCCGCTGGATGGCGAAGGGGAACGTGGGGGCGGAGTCGTGTGAGGGGATGACGTTGGAGGCCAGGAACGGGAACGCCGCCCCGCGGAACGGGGGGAGTGGCGGGTCGACCCGGCATTCCTCCTCGGTGCGGCAGCCGGGCTTGACCAGCGACCTGATGTGGTCGGCGCCCTTGTCCAGCTCGCGTCGCCCGATTCCGGCGCCGTCCACGCCGAGGCGGTTGAAGAACTCGATCGTCGGACGGTCTCCCAGGAGCGCGGCCTCGGGGGCGGTTCCGCCGATCGAATCACCGGTCGCGAGCAGGAGGGCGTCGCCCGCCTGGGCGCGCAGTTTGTCGACCGTGGCCGCGAGGTGGGGGCCGCCGCCGGCGGGGCGGACGTTTCCGGATCCG
>CAMNYG010000188.1 GCA_946570335.1 uncultured Dietzia sp.
GAGCAGGTGATAGGCCTCGCCGATCAGCTGCATGTCGGAGTACTCGATGCCGTTGTGGACCATCTTCACGAAATGGCCCGAGCCGTCGTCCCCGATGTGCGTGCAGCAGGGGGTGCCGTCGACCTTCGCGGAGATCGACTCGAGCATCGGCCCCACGACCTCGTAGCTCGACGCCGGGCCGCCGGGCATGATGGACGGGCCCTCGAGGGCGCCCTCCTCGCCGCCGGAGATCCCGGCACCGATGAAACGGATGCCGCGCTCGGCCATGGCCTTCTCGCGGCGGATCGTGTCGGTGTAGAGCGAGTTGCCGCCGTCGATGATGATGTCGCCCTCGTCGAATGCCTCCGCCAGGGCCTCGATCACCGCGTCGGTGGGTGCACCCGCCTGGACCATGACCAGCGCACGTCGCGGGGAGCGAAGCGCTGCCGCGAATTCTTCGATGGTCTCAGTCCGGATGAAGTCCCCCTCCGAACCATGCTCGTCGAGGAGGAGGTCGGTCTTGCCGGCAGACCTGTTGTGCACGGCCACCGTGTACCCGCGCCGGGCAAAATTACGGGCGATGTTCGAGCCCATCACGGCGAGTCCGGTAACTCCGATATCGGCGGTTCCGGTGGTATCGGTGGCGGTCTGCGCGTCCTCGCGCTCAGTACTCATGATCTCCAGGGTAGTCGACGCCGTCCGCGGCGGCGGACCTGCGGTGATGACGGATTTGTCCACACTCTCGCGCAGAGAGAAATCTGTGAACTGACTGACAGATCACGGATGCACTCAGTGCAAACTTTGCAGTTCGGGGGCCGATTTCCTTGGAGCTTCGCGGGGGTGTGTTGTAACACTTAATACCGGGCCGAGTGACTGGCACCACTGAGGTACGGGGGGATCGGACCGCGTGGTGTGCCATCCAGGCGGATGTCGGCCGCACACAAGTGGGGATTCACACAAGGGGGAATATCAGATATGACCAGGTCCATGCTGCCCGGGCAGATGGTCGGTACGCGCACGGTATTCGAGGACACCACCGAGATTCTCGGCGGTTTCCGGGCCGGATATCCGAAGTTCTACTCGATCGCCGATCTCGGTACCCAGTCGCGTCGCCGGTGGGTTCCGCTCGAGGACGCCGTCGACGGCGGCCGGGTGGAGATGATGTTCCGCAACTATTTCGCGGAATCCGGCGACATGCGCTTCGCCACCTATCTCGTAGCCGAGGCGTTCACCCACGGAGTCCTCGGTCGCGCAGTCGCCAGCTTCGTCACCATCGGTCGCGTCTGGGATACGGGCGCGGAGAACATGGCCGTGCGGACGGACATCGAGGGCGGGCTGGACTGGGCGGGTGTACGTGACACCCGGCTGCGGGTGCTGCCGGATGATTCGTGTGCGGGCTCGCCAGGGACCGTCGTGCTGCCCTGTGAGAAGGCGCTCGCCCAGTGGCTCGCCTGCCGGTCCCGGGGCACGCTCTCCGAGGTGTTCGCAGGACTGGCGACCGTCAGCAACTGCAACGAGGAGACGCTGTGGTCGATGGCGGGCGAGAGTGTCCTCGGCGCCGCTACGATCGTCCCGACTTTCGCCGACACCAGCCCGGAGATCGGCTACCGCCGTGGTCAGCTCGTTCTCCAGGCGCTGCATGACTCCGGTCTGGCGGTCCGCAAGCGCAGCCGTCTACCCCGTACACCGGGATCGGGCCCGATCCCGGTCCGTGACCGCGGTTGGCGCTCGGTCCGCTGACATCAGCTCTGCCCGCCGGGCCGCCTGAACTCCTGATCACCGCACGGTCCGCGGAGCGGTGAGTGCGGGGGGTAACGTCCAAGGACGATCGCCCGGATACCCCGGGCCGGGAGGAAGAGGGTCGTATGTCCGAGTTGAGCACCGATGTCATCACCATGGTCCGTGAGCATGCCGGACGGGGTTTCGGTGGTGGGATCGGATTGGAATACGGCGAGGTCGGGCCGGACAAGGTCGTCACCACCGTGAAGGTCGGACCTCACCTCTTCCAGCCCTTCGGGCTCGTCCATGGCGGTGTCTACTGTGCGATCGCCGAGGAAGTGGCGAGCGTGGCCGGGGCGGTCTGGCTCGGCGGTGAGGGCAGGGTCGTCGGGGTCAACAATTCCACCGACTTCCTGCGTGCCGTCACCGAGGGCACGATCACCGCCACGGGAACCCCTGTTCACCGAGGTCGCTCCCAGCAGCTGTGGAGGGTGGAGATGACCGATGACCGGGACCGGCTGGTCGCGGTGGGCCAGGTCCGGCTGGCGAACCTCCGGTAATCGAGCGCGGTAGCTTCTCTGCCGCACTGACGTGCACGGATATCCCGCCGGACATCCGTGCACGTCAGTGCGGCCCGGGTCGGAGACCGGCGGGCTGACGAGTGGCTATCGCACCTGCTCGGCTTCGGGTTTGGTCTGCTCCGCCGTACGGAACGCCTCGGCCTCGTCCGCGGCGACCCTCTCGATGGCCTGCCGAGCGTAGACCCACTGCTTGGTCGAGGTGAGCTGCGACCGGTGATCGCCGCCCATGTGCATGCCCCACGAGAACATGGTGGTGACGCGGTTCTTGAAGCCGATGAGGTACGCGAGGTGGACGATCAGCCACATCACCCAGGCGATGAAGCCCGAGATCTCGATCCTGCCCATCTTCACCACGGCGCTGTAGCGGGAGACCGTGGCCATGGATCCCTTGTCGAAGTACTTGAAGGGCGGTCGCTCGGACGGGGTCCGGCCCTTCTGCACCTCATTGATGATCTGCTTGGCGGCGTATTTGCCGCCCTGGATGGCCACCTGGGCGACGCCCGGGAGGTTGTCCAGGCTCATCATGTCGCCCACCACGAAGATCTCGGGATGCCCGGGCAGGGAGAGGTCTTTACCGACGAGCACACGGCCGGCGCGGTCGACCTCGGCGTCGGTCTGGTCGGCGAGCTGCTTGCCGAGCGGGCTGGCCTTCACGCCGGCGGACCAGATCTTGCAGGAGGCGGCGATCCGCCGGACCGAGCCGTCCGGATCCTTGACCTCGATGCCGTTGTAGTCGACGTTCGTGACCATGGCGTTGAGCTGGATCTCGACGCCCATCTTCTCCAGCCGGGCGCGTGCCGCATTGCCGAGCTTGTTGCCGAACGGGGGAAGCACGGCCGGAGCGGCGTCCAGCAGGATCACCCGGGCGGAGGCCGGGTCGATACGTCGGAAACTGTCCTTGAGCGTGTGCTGAGCCAGTTCGGCCACCTGGCCGGCCATCTCGACGCCCGTGGGGCCCGCACCGACGATGATGAACGTGAGCAGACGCTTGCGCTCCTCCTCGTCGTCGATCACCTCGGCCTGCTCGAAGCAGCCCAGGATGCGGCTCCGCAGCTCGAGCGCGTCGTCGACCGTCTTCATCCCGGGCGCCCAGCGCTCGAAGTGATCGTTCCCGAAGTACGACTGGTTGGCGCCGGCGGCGACGATCAGACTGTCGTATTCGAGGTCGAACGAGATGTGGCCCGCAGTGGCGTGAACCCGCTTGTCGGCCACGTCGATCTTGTTCACGTCCCCCAGTACCACGGTCGCGTTCTTCTGATCGCGCAGGATCAACCGGGTGGGCGGGGCGATCTCGCCGACGGACAGGATGCCGGTGGCAACCTGATAGAGCAGCGGCTGGAAGAGGTGATGGCCGGTCTTGGCGATCAGCGTCACATCGACATCGGCCTTCTCCAGCTGCTGGGCGGCGAACAGGCCCCCGAAGCCGGAGCCGATGATGACGACGCGGTGCCGGCGGGACCCCGGAGCGGCTGCGGGGTCCTGGTCGTATGCGGGCTCGGTCATGGCGGCTCCTGAGAGGCGGTGTCTAGGTCGGGGCGCTGTGGCCTCATCGGTGAACAGGCCCGAACAATTGGTGTGCGGGCACGGCTTCCAAGGATAGTGTCCAGCCTTACAGCGCGCACGGGTAGGCGGCAGCTTCCATGCCGGGTGCCCCCGCCGCGCCTGGCGGAACGGGAGGGTGGGCGACGGTACGGTCCTGGTTCAGGCGATCCCAGCGAGGAGGTACCGGTGGTCAGAATGGAGCCGCAGACCGTCGACCTGGAGCGTTGGCCTGCCCTGGCTCCACCGACCAGGGTCGGGGGCGGTGGCGCCGGACTCGTCGCCCAGGCGCTGCGACGGGCGGCCCGGGACCTCGGGATGCGTATCGATTATCCGGATGCCTCCGCTGCGGGGGATTACGACGCCGCGGTGCGTGTGGTCCTCCGTGAGCCGGAGCTCTTCTGGGCGCGGGTGGCGGCCTCGGGGGTCGTGGGCCTCGGTGAGTCCTACATGGCGGGGGAGTGGGCCACCTCTGATCTCAGTGCTGCCATCGTGAGGCTCGCGCCGTGGATCGCGGCACACCCGGATTGTGCCGAC
>CAMNYG010000189.1 GCA_946570335.1 uncultured Dietzia sp.
CCCTGGCGCGCGGCGCGGTGCAACCGGACATCGAGACCGACGACGCCGGCACCTACCTGGTCACCTACCCGTCACCCACCATGCCCTCCGCAGCCGCGACCGTCGACGGAGCCATGCTCCGACTGGACCATGACGGATTCGAAGCGGTGCTGCCGTTGCCGTCACTGTTGGCGAGATGCGTCCTGACCGACTCCGACTACGATGCCGCAGCCGGTCGGGTCATCTTGCGATTCGTGCCCGACCCGGATCTGTGGCCCCCGAATCTCGTACCTTCCGGATTCGCCGGCCGCGCCGGGTAATATTCACCACCTACATGACCCATCGAACCGAGGAACGGTGACAGGTTGCTGTACTGGCTGTTCAAGTACGTGCTCATCGGACCCTTTCTCCGATTGACCAGCCGCCAGGTCGTCACCGGCAAGGAACATTTCCCGCGCTCCGGGGCCGCGCTGCTGGTCGGCAACCATCTGTCCGTCGGCGACTGGCTGTTCATGCCGCTGCTCATGCCGCGCCGGGTGACGTTCCTGGCCAAGAGTGACTACTTCACCGGCACCGGCATCAAGGGCATGCTCAGCCGCTGGTTCTTCGCCGGATCGGGGCAGCACCCGATCGACCGCACCAATGCGGACGCCGCGCAGGCGGCGATGAACGCGGGACTCGAGGTGCTGTCCGAGGGCGAGATCCTGTGCATCTATCCGGAGGGCACACGCTCCCCGGACGGGCGCCTCTACCGGGGCAAGACCGGGCCGGCCCGCCTCGCCATGAAGGCCGGGGTGCCGGTCATCCCGATCGGTGTCACGGGCACCGGTGACTACATCCGCGCGCTCACAAAGCTGAAGCTCGGCCGCCGTCCCGAGGTCCGGGTGATGGTCGGCGAGCCGCTGGACATCTCCGCGTGGGCGGGCCGCGAGGGCGACCGTGCCGCCGAACGTGAGATCACCGACGAACTGATGCGCAGGATCCAGGCGCTGACAGGGCAGGAGTACCTGCCTGATATCTACGGTGCGGACATGAAGAAGCGGTTCGACGCCATCCGCGAATCGGGACATAATCTGCTCGACCAGCCGGTCGACGCGTCGAGTTGACCCGGTGCGCTACTTCTACGACTGCGAGTTCATCGAGAACGGAATCACCATCGACCTGGTGTCGGTGGGCGTCGTGGCCGAGGACGGCCGCGAGTTCTACGCCGTCTCCACCGAGTTCGACGCAATGGCAGCGGGGCCGTGGGTGCGGCGGAATGTACTGCCCAAGCTGCCCAGTCCCTCGTCTGAGGTCTGGATGTCGCGTTCCAGGATCCGCGACGAGCTCTACGACTTCGTCACCGCGCCGCCGACCGGTGACGTCGAGATGTGGGCGTGGATCGGCGCCTACGACCACGTGGCGGTGTGCCAGCTGTGGGGGGACATGACGGAGCTCCCGGCCGCGATGCCCCGGTTCACCCGCGACGTCCGGCAACTGTGGGAGATGGCGGGCAAGCCCGACCTGCCCACCCACCCCGGCGGAGAGCACGACGCGCTCGGCGATGCCCGACACGCGATGCACCGCTTCCGTGCGATTGCCGCGAGAGCTCCTCACCTGGGGCTCTGAGGCTGCCGAGGGACGGCGTCGCGTATCCTCGCCGGGGTGAGCAACTGGACAGTCGACGTCGACATCGCACAGCTTCCCGATCTGCCCCCGCTCTCCGCGGACCTTGATCGGCAGTTGGCGGACGCCCTCTCCCGGCCGGCGCTGCAGCAGCCGTCGTGGGACCCCAAGCACGCTGCGGCGATGCGCAAGGTTCTGGAGAGTGTACCGCCGATCTGCGTGCCGTCTGAGGTCGAACACCTCTCTGATCGGCTGGCGGATGTGGCGCACGGGCGTGCGTTCCTCCTCCAGGGCGGGGACTGCGCCGAGACGTTCGAGGCCAACACCGAGCCTCACATCAAAGGAGTCATCCGCACCCTCCTCCAGATGTCCGTCGTCCTGACCTACGGCGCGTCGATGCCCGTGGTCAAGGTCGGTCGTATCGCCGGCCAGTACGCCAAGCCCCGGTCCGCCGATCGTGACGGCGCCGGCCTGCTGTCCTACCGCGGTGACATGGTCAACGGCCTCGAGGCTGACGAGAAGTCGCGCGAGCACGATCCGTCGCGCCTGGTACGTGCGTACGCCAATGCGGCCGCCGCCATGAACCTGGTGCGGTCGCTGACCGCATCCGGTACCGCAGACCTGCACCGGGTCCATGAGTGGAACATGGAGTTCGTAGCGGGCTCCCCGGCCGGTGCCCGCTACGAGGCTCTGGCGGCCGAGGTCGACCGTGGCCTGCGCTTCATGGACGCCTGTGGCGTCTCGGACGAGAACCTCCGTTCGGCGGACATCTTCTCGTCCCACGAGGCGCTGGTTCTCGACTACGAGCGCGCTATGCTGCGCCTGGCCGACGACGGCACGGGGCTGACCGGCGATGCCGAGCAGGGGCTGTACGACCTGTCAGCCCACTTCCTGTGGATCGGGGAGAGGACCCGCGGGATCGATGACGCCCACGTGGCGTTCGCGTCGATGATCCAGAACCCGATCGGGCTGAAGATCGGCCCCACCACCAGCCCGGAGCTGGCTGTCGAGTACGTCAAGAAGCTCGATCCGAACAATCGTCCCGGCCGCCTGACGCTGGTCTCGCGGATGGGCAACGACAAGGTCCGCGAGGCGCTTCCGCCGATCGTCAAGGCGGTCGAGGCGACCGGGCACAAGGTCATCTGGCAGTGCGACCCCATGCACGGCAACACCCACTCCGCCACGAACGGCTACAAGACCCGCCACTTCGATCGGATCATCGACGAGGTGCAGGGCTTCTTCGAGGTCCACCACGCGATCGGCTCGCATCCGGGAGGTATCCACATCGAGCTGACCGGCGAGGACGTGACCGAGTGCCTGGGCGGCGCCCAAGATATTTCGGACCTGGATCTGGCGGGACGCTACGAGACCGCGTGCGACCCGCGGCTGAACACGCAGCAGTCACTCGAGCTGGCCTACCTCGTCGCGGAGATGCTCCGCAGCTGAGGCGGCCGACCGCCGAGCGGCAGTAACGAGGAGAGGCAGTGCTCCCGGGAGCACTGCCTCTCCTCTTCGGCTCTTCAGCGTGCCGTGCGTCGTCGATGGGCCCGGCGCCGGGGCTGCCCTGCGTGCCGGATCAGCCCAGAGCGTCGATCTCGACCTCACTCCCGCGGGCGACCACCCGGCCAGGGAGGGGGGTCTGCCCGTAGACGATCCCGTTTGAGGTGCCGGTGTCGATTGTGGCGCGCAGACCTGCCTCCTCGAGTGTCCGGCGCGCGTCCGAGGCGCGGGAACCCAGTACGACGGGGACGGTCACCGCGTTCGAGGGAACGATCCGCAGGACGGCGTTGTCCGGGTCGATCCGGGTTCCGGCCGGCGGGTCGGTGCGGGCCACGCGACCGTCGGCCACACGGCGGTCGGTGATCGGCGATTCGCGGACGATCGTGAAGCCGGCCTCGTCGAGCACCTCGGTCGCCTCGTCGACGGGTACATCCCGGATATCGGGCACGGTCAGCGAGTTGGAGACCACCAGCGTCACCCCGTCTCCTCTCGCCACGTCACTGCCCGGATCGGGATCGGTGCCGACGGCGATGCCGCCGTCCACCTCGGCGTCGAAGACCCTGCGGACCTGCGATACGGCGAGGCCCGCCCCCTCGAGCGCGGCCCGCGCCTGGTCTTCTTCGAGCCCCACCACCTCCGGTACCGCCACCGGTGCCGGCCCGGCGCTGGTGAGCATCTCGACCGGCGTGCCCACGTCGACGGTCGTGCCCGAGCTCGGCTCCAGGGCGACGACCTCGCCGACCGGGACGGAGTCGGAATGGGTCGTCTGCCCGGCCATGGGTTCCAGGGAGAATTCGGTGAGCATCTGTGACACGGCCTCGACGGTGCGGTCGGCGCCGATTTCGGGCACGACCGGCCGACCGACCGAGACGAGCAGGTCGACGGTGTCCCCGCGGGGGACGCGTTCCCCTGCGCCGGGGTCGGTGCCGACGAGTGCGGTCGCGGGTACGTCGTTGCTGAACTCGTCGCGGGTCGCCGCGGTCAGCCCGACCGCGGCGACGGCCTCGGTCGCCTGTCCCACCGACATGCCCTGCACCGACGGCACCTCGACGAACCGTCCTGAGCCCAGCCACCATCCGGCCACGGCCAGTCCGATCGTGGCGGCCAGTACCACGATGAGCCACAGCAGGCCGGGTTTACGGCGGGGGCGGATCATGTCCCTCTCGGGTGCGAGCTCGAGTTCTCCCGGCGGGTACGGACCGGCGCCCGCACCGTGCCAGTGCCGGGGATGGCCTGCGGGGTCGGCGGTCTGTGCGGGGTCGCCGGGT
>CAMNYG010000190.1 GCA_946570335.1 uncultured Dietzia sp.
CGCCGTCGCCGTCCGCACCCTCGAGGACTCCGTCTCCGCGGTGCGCCACCTGGGCTCCGCCGCGCTCGAGCTCGCCTACGTCGCCGCGGGATGGGCGGACGCCACCGCGCTGACCGCGATCAACTCCTGGGACGTCGCGGCCGGCTTCCACATCCTCCGCCGCGCCGGAGGCTCCCTGCGCACCTGGCCCGGTGAGGAGGTCGCCGAGCGGCCCGACCACCTCCAGCCCGCCTACGTCGCCTGCTCCGGCCAGGGGCGGCTCGAGGTGCTCGACGGTCTGCAGGACGAGCTGCAGGCCCTGCGGGTCGGGAGCTGAGCGCCCGCTCTGTGACCTTCGTCAAGAGGCCCGCCTCGATGCGACAGCATCCCTGGTGGGGTGCTAATCTGATGCGGTCGCCGAGCGACATGGGGCTATGGCGCAGTTGGTAGCGCGTCTCGTTCGCAATGAGAAGGTCGGGGGTTCGAATCCCCCTAGCTCCACGTAAGATGAGAAAATCGAAACTGCCCCGCCTGATGGCGGGGCAGTTTTGTTTCTGCGGTGACTTCGGTCGGGGCATCGATGTTGGTGTGGGCGAGGACGCTGGCCGTCGTCTGCTCGGGGGTACAGGTGGCGTCCTCTTCGTCGTCGATGGTGATGCGGGTGAACAGGGCGCGGTTGAGGATGCGTGGTTCGGCGGGTTCGCACTTGGTGTAGAGGTCGTCGAGCTTGTCGCGCTGGGCGGTCAGGAGCTTGCGTGCGTCCTTGCTGGATCCTTCGAGCTGATCGAACACGTCGTTGAGGACCTTCCGGACGTGCTCCACCTCGGTCTGGGTCAGGGAGTTGCCCTGGTAGGTGCGCTCGATCTCGGCTTCGGCGCGTTGGGCAAGGATCGCTGAGCGGGTGCAGTTGGTGGTCTTGCGGCGTCGTCCGGAGCAGGTGAAGTACTCGTAGCGGCCCCCGGCCTTGTCGCGGGGGCGATTGAGCATGAGCTTGACTCCGCAGGCGCAGTACAGGGTGCCTTTGAGGTAGTGGTCGTACTTCTGGGGTCGTTCGCCGCGGGCGTTGTTGGCGTCGAGGTTGGTTCGGACACGCAGCCAGGTTTCGGCGTCGATGAGGGCTCGTGGGTGCCCTCGTAGGTAACGCCGCGGAAGGTGAAGGTGGCCCGCAGCCCTGACAATGGCGGCGCTCGCAGGTGTGATCCTGTTCTTGACCCGTGGCCGTGGGCGACTCGGTCACGGCAGCCCCTGATTCAGTCTTGGGGCCGATGAGTGCTGCACCTCGGTAGGGCTCGACCAGCTGGAGAAGTTCAGCGTCCGGTCCGAATCGGCGGCTGGTCTGGAGACCCTCTCGGACCACTTCCCGCCTGGTGAGGCACAGCCCATCTGGGTCGTCACCCGCAGCGACGGGGCCGACGAGGTGGTCACCGCTGCCCAACAGGTGGCGGGTGTGGTACGCGCCCCCCCCTGCACGCACCACCGAAGATGGGACTTTCACCAAGGTCGTGGTCACCAGCGAGTTCTCACCCGGCCCCCGGGACAGCCTCGACCAGATCACGACGCTGCGGCAGTCCGTGCATGCGGTGCCGGGAGCGGACGCGCAGGTCGGCGGTGCAGTCGCCACCTACCTCAACGCCTGCTACGGCAACGAACGGGGCCTGTTGGTCATGGCGGGGTCGCGGCCGCGGTGTACGAATGTGCGGGGTGCAGCGGGTGGGCCAGCCACGCGGTCTCGATGAGCGGTTCTCTGGTGTGGTCAACTGCCGCCAGCTGCACATGGTCGGCAGTCAACCGTGCATGCGTCTCCGGCGGCAGGGTGATGCCCAGGTGCCCGTCGAGGAAAGCGTGGGCCGCAGCGGGTTCACCCATGGTGTTGTCAGCCCACCTTCGTGTAGCGCAGCCACACTCGACTCAGCATGTAGCCGTCGTCGAAATTCACGCTCTGCACCCGTACCAGTGAGCCGTCGAACCGTAGAAACAGCATGTCGGTAGCGTCGGACTCACCGCGGGACCTGCGCTCGCGTCGCTCGCCTTCTGGGACGAGGCAGATCTTGCGCCCCCGATTCTCCAGGACGTGGCCGTTGAAGGGGGTGGGGCGGTCATTGGACGTGATGTCCTCGTCCCACCAGCGCAACGCACACTCGCCGGTCACCTCTTCGGTGAAGGTGTTGTCGTCCTTGATGGTCAGCCGGGTTCCGGACGCCGGCTGCCAGCCCTGCCCGGGGATCTCTACGGGAGAGATGATCGCCCAGAAGCGTACGCGGTCCAGATAGTCCTTCTCGTCGTCCTGGAACTGGACCAGTTCGGGCTCCTCCACCCACTCGTGCAATTCCCAGACCCCGGCCAGGGTCGGCGCTTCCGGTAGTTCGGGTCGCGGGGCCGGGATCTCGAAGACCTCATCGGGGACCGTGGTCGACCGGTGGTATCGATAGCAGTACGACGACAGGGTGCGACCCTTCGGTTCGACAACGTAGACCGTCCGCACCAAGGAGCCATCGAGTTCACGTACCCACAGGTCCCGCACTCGCGCATCCAGCCCGTAGGAGCCGCCGGGATGTCGGGTCTCGAGGGTCGGCCCGTCGGTCCGCAGCTCGCCGGACAGCCAGCCGTCGATCGGCAGGGGATAGTCGCGCCGGATGCCGTCGATGCCCCACCACGGCACCTGTGATGGCGTCGTACTGACCCGTTCACGTAATGTCCCGTCGTGACTGATCCGCACCGCGGATCCGACGGCCGGCTGCCATGCATTCGGGTCGGCGTGAGGATCATGCTGATTCAGCAGCCACGTCCTCGCTTTCCTGGCGAAGCCCGCGTCGCGACCCTCGAGGAGTTCCACACCTTCGCGGGTCGCGTCCAGCTCCCAGGTCCCGGCCATGGAGGTGAACGGCCCGATGTCCACAGGTGGGAAGGTTCGCCCTTCGCGGTGTTGTTCGTGGAGCCAGACGGTGCCGACAGCCGTGGCGGCCTTCGGCCACTGCTTGCGCAGGGTCTCTACGGCCTCCTCTGTGTGGTGCGCGGCGGTGAGTTCCCGCTTCTCGATGTCGAACACCCAGTGTCCCGACAGCCCTAGCTGCTGCTCAGAGGGCCCGTCGGCGGCGAGCTGCTTCCGCATCATCTGCGCGAACTGTTGTGCCTGTTGTTTCAGTGCGGGGCGCGCTAGGTGGTAGCCCTCTCTGTCCTGCATCTCGCGGATCTGAATCGCGCCGTCGGCGTTGGTGCTGATGGCGCCGGTCACGCTGTGGATGTGGGTGGCGCGCTGTGATTGCCACACGGTGACGATCACCGGTTCCCGGGTGGCGTCTGCTGCCACGAGCGCCTCGTGAGCGGTCACCAATCGATCCTCGACTTCGCGAGACAAGGGAAAGGGCACCCCTCCGGCCAACAGCTCGCGGGCGGCAGCGACGTCACGAGTTTCGGTCATGGTCTGCCACTCTAGCGAACCACGGTTCACAGGGCGTGCTCGCCTGCTCTCTCTGTGAGTGGCCCAGTGACCCGTATGCGGACGCCTCGCTCACGGAGCAATGCCGCCAGCCGGTGACGACTGAGACCGACATCGGTGGCGATCGCGCGAAGAGTCTCCCCAGCGCGGTAGCGCGCTACCGCAGCTTCGAGCGCCTCGCCGGTGACTCCGCGTTGCGTACTGGCCGGCGCCACTCGCCGATGGGAGACGCGTGCCGCGCGGGCGCAGATCGCTCGGTGCAGCCGCCCCATACGAACCAGCGCAGGGGCAGGTTTCGACAAGCCTCCCGTTAGGTCCACAAAATCACCCCGCTGGTCTCCGGACCGGCGGGGTTCTTCGTGTCGGCGAACGGGGCGACCGTGGCGATGTCGACATCGATTCCGTGCCGTCCCTTGCGCCTCGCCGTGTGACCGGGTTCACTCGGTCGTGCATCGGTCCGACGACACCGAGGGGGACACCATGACCGACGCACGCTCCACCTACGATCCCGACGGCGGGTACGACCCGGACGGCGGGTATGACCCGGATGGCGGCTATGACCCCGATGGCGGGTATGACCCCGATGGGGGCTATGACCCGGATGGCGGGTATGACCCCGATGGGGGCTATGACCCGGATGGCGGGTATGACCCGGACGGGGGCTATGACCCGGATGGCGGGTATGACCCGGACGGGGGCTACGACCCCGATGGTGGGTACGACCCGGATGGCGGCCTGATCTGAGTCGACCACCGTGCGGCGTCCGCGACGAGCGGGCGCCGCACCGTCATGTCCAGCCCGTCAGTCGCGTGCCAGCAGCGCTCGCAGCACAGCCCGGTCATCGTGCGGCACGCGCTGCGTCCCCACCAGCTGCTCCGTCTCGTCGCCCTTGCCGGCCACCAGCACCACGTCGCCGCTGCGCGCCATCTCCC
>CAMNYG010000191.1 GCA_946570335.1 uncultured Dietzia sp.
TACCCCGACGGCTCCGAGAGGCGGCCCGCCGGCGCGAGCTAGCCCGGCCAGCCGCCGGTCCGGAGCACGGCCAGGGCCGCCGATTGGTCGATGATCGGCTGACGCATCTGGTCTGCGAGGAACTCCAGCAGCGCGGCGGACAGCGCGGCGTCATCCGAGGCGACGGCGTCGCGCACCACCCCGACGTGCATATTCTCCGCGAACCCGTCGATCGCGGTCTGCGAGATACAACTGTGCGTCGAGACCCCGCACAGAAGCAGGTGGTCCACCTCCAGCCGGGCCAGCTCGGCGACGAGCTCGGTGTGGAAGAACGCACTGTCGCGCGTCTTGATCACCTCCACATGCCCGCCGACGTCCAGTCCGGACAGGAAACGAGCCTGCTCCGTTCCGGGGAAGGCGAAACCCTCGCCGTCGTCGCACATGTTGAGGGTCCACGTCGAACCGTCACGCGCGTGCTCGGTCCGCACCAACACCACGGGGCGGCCGGCGCCGTGGGCGGCGGCGATCAGTTCGTTGACACGCCCGACCAGCTCGTCCCGCACGTCGGCCAGTTCCGGGAACTCGAAATACGAGTTCTGCATGTCGATCACCACCAGCGCCGTGCGCGGGCCGGGCCGCCACCACGTGTCGGTCACCTCGACCGGCGTCGTGCGCTTGTGGCGGCCCCGGTGCCACGCGGCCTCGATGCGCCCGGCCGGCTCGTCGGGGACGTCGCGGCCCTCGAGGTAGTCGTCGATCTCGTCGTAGCGCAGGCCGTGCTCATCCTCGTCGGTCCGGCCCACGTGCTCGTCGAGCAGATCAGCCGTCGGCACCTTCCCCCACAGCTGCCGGGGCGCGCCGAGCTGGCGCAGCAGGGCACGTGCCTGCCGCTTGTTCAGCCCCGACAGCGGCAGCACGTCCGCGGCGCCGTCGCCGAACTTGGTGAAGAACCCGGTGACGTTCTCCGCGGCGTGGTCGGCGCCGATCACCAACAGTCCGCGGTCACCGGCCAGCGCGTACTGCGCGACCATCCGGTGCCGCGCCTTGGCGTTACCCTTGGTGAAGTCGTCCAACGGGGTGCCGGTGGCCAGCCGGATCTGCTCGTTCAACCCGTCCACGCCCGGCGCGATGTCGACGGTCACCGTCTCGTCGGCGGACACGAACCCGACCGCGGCCGCGGCATCGGCCTCGTCGTGCTGGACCCGGTAGGGCAGGCGCATCCCCACGAACACCGCCTCGCCACCGTCGGCGCGCACGCGCTCCACGGCCGACTGGGCCAGGCGTCCGGCCAGGGTGGAGTCCACCCCGCCGGACAAGCCCAGGACGAAGCCGGCCGCGCCCGACACGCGCAGATAGTCCTCGAGGAACCGCACCCGTCGCTCGACCTCAGCGGCGGGGTCGATCTCGGGCCGGACCTTCAGTGCCCGGATGATCGTCCGCTGAGTCTCACGCATGCCCCCATTGTGGGAAAGGCGTGGAAATGCGCCACCGGAGCCGGCCGTCAGGCGAAGAGCTGCTCGATCTCCGCCGCATAGAGCTCGTCGACGACCCGGCGGCGCAACTTCATGGTGGGCGTCAGCTCGTGTCCGGGGCGCCAGTCCTGGCGCAGCACGGTGAACTTCTTGATCTGCTCGACCCGCGACAGCGTGGCATTGGCGCGGTCGACCTGCTCCTGCACCACCCTCTCGAGCTCCGGATCCTCCGCATACTCGGGTGCCGCCACGATCAGCGCGACGTTGTAGGGGCGCCGGTCACCGATCACGGCCACGTGGGAGATCGCGTTCCCGGCCGACCGGATCGCCATCTCGATGTTGGCCGGGGACATGTTCTTACCGGCCGCGTTGATGATCAGTTCCTTCTTGCGGTCCACGATCCACAGGAACCCGTCCTCGTCGAGCCGACCGATGTCGCCCGTTCGCAACCAACCGTCTCCGTCGATCGCCTCGGCGGTCTTCTCCGGGGCCCCGCGGTAGCCGTGCATGACCTGTGGGCTGCGGACGCAGACCTCGCCGTCGTCGGCGATCTTCACCTCGACCGTCGTGAGCGGCCGACCGACGCTGCCCAGTCGGATCGCGGCCGGGGTGTTGGTGGCCACGCAGCACGAGACCTCGGACATGCCCAGCATCTCGCACAGCGGCAGGCCGAGGGCGGTGAAGAACTCCAGGACGCCGCGCGGGGTCGGGGCCGCCCCGGTCACCACCCACTGTGCCTCGTCGAGACCGATCTTCGCCCGCAAGGTCTGCGCGACCTGCGGGTTCGCGACGGAATCGGCCACCGCATCGCCGGGGTATCCCGCCTGAAGTGCGGCCTTGAGCTTCTCCCATACCCGCGGCACCGCGCCGAACAGGGTCGGGCGGGTCGCCACGAGAGACGCCGGCACTGCGGCCATGTCGGACACGCAGGTCACCGCGTTGGCGTAGGCCATGAAGCCGGAGTAGTGCGAGGTCCAGCGATCCGCGACGTGCGCCGCCGGCAGGAACGAGATCTGGCGGCCCAGACCGTCCAGCGGCACCGCCTCGTGGACCCCTCGCAGCTGCGTGAGCATGCCGTGGTGGGTGAGTTCGACGCCCTTCTGCGGGCCGGTGGTGCCGGAGGTGTAGATCAGCGTCAGCAGGTCGTCCGGGCGACGGGAGTCGGCCACCGAGAAGTCGAAGTCCGTCTCCGTGGCGGCCAACTCGTCGATCAGGTCCTCATAGGCGTCCGAGCGCTCGTCCACCAGGACGAGCCGGCCGACCCCCGATGCCGTCTCGCGCGCCGCCTCCAGTACCTCCCGGAACGCCGCCTCGGCGACGACGGTTCTCACGCCCGCATCCGCCAGGACGTACGCGAGCTGATCCGGGGACGATGTGTTGTAGAGGCTGAACGGCACGGCGCCGAGCATCATCACGGCGGTGTCCACGAGGTGGAACTCCGGACGGTTCTTCAGCATCAGAGCGACGGGTTCACCCGCTTCCACGCCCAGGTCGCGGAGCCCCGCGGCGATCGCACCGACCCTCGTCCGTGCCTGTGCGTAGGTGATCTCCGCACCCGTCTCGTGAGAGCGCAGGGCCACGGCGTCGGGGTGCGCGGCGGAGGTGGTGAGGAACAGGTCGGCGAGGGTGGTCGCCTCCGCGAGACGGTCTCCGATCGCGGCGGCGGAGGCGGACGAGATGTCGGTAGGGGTCATTGCGAGTCCCTGCTGTGGTCGGGGCGGATGGCCGCCGGGATGGATACGGGGCTGAGAGGGGGCCGGTGTCGGTCAGCTCACATTCTCCGGTGGCCACCCGGTCGGCCGATACCCCCGGAGGTCGTGGGTCGGCACCCGAACGGGTGGTGGGCGCGGGCCTGCCGGCGTCCGCGCAGCGCCGACCAGGGCAGACGCCCGTGCTGACGTATCCTGGGCGGGTGGCCGCCGATCCTTCCCTCGACTACCAGGACCTCCTGGCGCGCCTCGCGGACGTCGTCTACGCCGTGGACACCGACGGCCGCTTCACCTATATCAACCCGGCCGGCGAACGGATCTTCGGCTGGGCGGTGACCGACCTGATCGGCCAACACTTCGCCAAGGTGATCGCCCCCGACGCGCGCGCCGAGACGGCCGAGCATTTCCGGCTGGGGCTGGCGAGCGCCGACCCGGGCCGGTTCTTCGAGACCCGGATCGTGCAGCCGGACGGGCAGGTCCGTGATCTGGAGGTCCACGCGGGCAACATCTACCGCGACGGTCAGCTCGTCGGCCGGCAGGGGGTCGGGCGCGACATGACGGAACTGCGTCGCCTCCAGGAGAACCTGGCCACCAAGACCCGCCGTCTCGAGTTGCTCGAGGAGCAGCAGCGAGCCGCGCTGGAGGTCTACCGCCGCCTGAACCTCATGGTCGGCCGGGCGGGTGGCGACCCCGACCGGACAGAGCAGGCGCTCGAGGCCGTGGAGAGGTCGTTGCAGTTGGAGACCGCACGCGCGATGGGGCTCCACGACGACCTGGAGATCATCGCCCTGATCGCCGACGGCTATTCCAACCAGGAGATCTCCGACCGGGTCCATCTGAGCGTGCACACGGTCAAAGACCGGGTCAGTCGCATCATCACCAAGCTCGGCGCCCGCAGTCGCGCGGGGGTCGCCACGCGGGCTGCCGAGACCGGGGTGCTCAGGACGACCCGCTGAGCCCGCCGGCGCCACCTCCCCTGATGAAGGTCGCCACCGTGTGGGGCCATTGCGCGACCTCGCAGGGGGAGTGCGCGACCTCGAGCCGGGCGTTCGGCAGGAGTTCCACCAGATCGCGGGCCACCTCGAGCGGGTGGGAGGCGACCTGGGGCCAGGCCAGCACCAGGACCGGCATCGACAGCCGAGCGATGTCCTCCCGCGGGGGCAGGTCCGTGGCCGCCGCGCCCCG
>CAMNYG010000192.1 GCA_946570335.1 uncultured Dietzia sp.
AACGTGTTCCACAAAAAAGAAGAGCCGGCGCCTGCCCCCGCCCCCGCCGGCGATCTGCCGCGCCGACGGGACGGCACGCGTGGCCTCCTGCATCAGGCCGTTCGCGACGCCGCAGAGTGCGAAGAACGCGCCCCAGTAGGTGGCGAACATCGGGTAGTCGGCCGGTCCGAGTGCTCGGCCGGCGATGAGCATCACCAGGTACCCGGACGCCGCGGCGAACAGGGTGGCCAGTGTCAGCGCCCGCATCCCGCCCGCGGCCCCCCGGGCGGGCGCCGACTCAGCGGTGTCCGGGCTGGTCATCTGGTATGCCGAGGCCGGGCGGAAGTGGCTCGGCGAAGAGCCAGGCGTTCCACAGCGGACGCAGATCGACGGGCGAGTGGTCGGCGGCCATGTGCAGGAAGTCGTCGGTGGTGACGGTCGTGCCGGAGTACGTGGCCACCCAGTCCCGCAGCAGGTCGAAGAATCGTTTGTCGCCGATGGTCAGGCGCAGCACGTGCAGGGTCAGGGCGCCGCGCTTGTAGACGCGGTCGTCGAACATGTCCTTCGGGCCGGGATCGGCCAGGAGGATGTCCTGCGGAGAGTGCTGCAACTTGGAGTAGTAGCGCAGCGCGTGGCTGCCGGCATCGGCGCCGCCGGAGAACTCGGTCCACAGCCACTCGGCGTAGCAGGCGAAACCCTCGTGCAGCCAGATGTGTTTCCACTCGGCGGCGGTCACGGCGTTGCCGAACCACTGGTGGGCCAGCTCGTGGGCGATGAGCCGCTCGTCGGCGCCACCGGACTCGACCGTGTTTCGGCCGAATGTGGACATGCCCATGGCCTCGAGGGGGATCTCCAGCTCGTCGTCGGTCACCACGACCTTGTACTCCTCGAACGGGTACGGGCCGAACAGGTCGGTGAACACCTCGATCATCTCGAGCTGCTTGTCGAACGCGTCGCGGAAGCCGCGCTTGAGATCGGCGGGCAGGTAGGCGCGGAACGGGACCGTGCCGCCGCGGACCTCGACGTGCTCGTACTGGCCGAGGTTGATGGTGACGAGGTAGGTCGGGGTGGGGTGGGGGAGGTCGAAGTCCCAGGTGGTCATGCTGCCGCTGCGCTTCTTGCCCACGAGCGCGCCGGTCACCACGGCCCGGTACGGGGAGTCGGTGGTGAGCCGGATGCGGAACGGGGCCTTGGACGAGGGGTGGTCGTCGCAGGGGAACCAACTCGCGGCGCCGTTGGGCTGGCCCGCCACCAGCACGCCGTCGGTCAGCTCCTCCCAGCCCACCTCGCCCCAGGCGCCGCGGATGGGGCGAGGGTTGCCGGCGTAGCGGATGGTGAGAGTGAACGCCGAGCCCACGGCGATCGGATCGGCGAGGGTGACCGACAGCTTGCCTCGGGGCCGGCTGTAGCGGGCGACGCGGCCGCGGTCGAGTGTCACCTTGGTGACGTCCAGGTGGGGGGACAGGTCCAGCAGGACGGTCTTGAGGGGCTCGGTGGCGGTGGCGGTGACGACAGCCACGCCGCGCAGGTTGTTGGAACTCATCTTGTAGGTGAGGTCCAGTTCGTAGCGGGAGACCCGGTAGCCGTGATTGCCTGCGCTCGGCAGGTACGGGTCCACGGGATCGACGCGCGTGGGCTCGCGGGGTGCCGCGATCTTGGCGACGAGGTCTCTCTTCACTGCCCGGAGTTCCATGACCTGCGCGAGTCTAGTGGACCCCGCGGCCGGGGCCCTGTCGCCGTTCCCGTGCTCTCAGCCCCGCCACGGCGAGATGGGGTTTCCCTGCCAGCGGGTGCCGGCCGGGATGCGGTCGCCGCGCATCACCAACGAGGCCGGGCCGACGGTGGAACCGGCGCCGATCGAGGAGGCGGGCAGGGCCACGCAGTGCGCGCCGAGGGTGGCGCCGTCCTCCAACTCGACGGCGTCGATCTGCATGATCCGGTCGTGGAACAGATGCGTCTGGACCACACAGCCGCGGTTGACGGTGGCCCCGGCCCCGAGGGAGACCAGGTCCGCCTCGGGCAGCCAGTACGACTCACACCACACACCGCGGCCGATACGGGAGCCGAGTAGCCGCAGCATCGCGTTCAGGACCGGCGTGCCGGTGGCCGCGCGCGCCATCCAGGGGGCGGCCAGCAGTTCCACGAACGAGTCGGCCACCTCGTTGCGCCAGACGAACGACGACCACAACGGCTGCTCACCGGCCCGTATCCGGCCCACGAACAGCCACTTGGCCAACACCGTGATCACCAGGGCCACCAGCCCGGCGTAGGCCAGCACCAGACCGGAGGTCAGGGCCGCCACGGTGAAGCCCCACTGCTGGTGGACGGCCTGCAGCAGCCCCAGCACGCTGATCAGCAGCAGGAACGAGAGCCACACCGGGATCAGCCGCAGGGTCTCCCACGCGCCGCGGGCGGCCTTGAGCCGACGCGGGGGCTCGTAGGTGCGGGCGTCGTCGGTGTCGGCCACGGCGCGGGGCAGCCTCTGCGGCGGGGAGCCCAGCCACGAGGTTCCCTTCTTGGCCTTCTGCGGGGCGGACGACAGTACGGCGACCAGTCCGCGGGCGGGCACCTTGCGGCCGGCGGAGGCGATACCGGAGTTGCCGAGGAACGCCCGCTTGCCGACCTGCGCGTGCTCCAGCCGCATCCAGCCGGAACCGAGTTCGTAGGGGGCGACCATGGTGTCGTCGGCGAGGAACGCCCCGTCGCGGACCGTGGTCAGCGACGGGATGAGCAGGACAGTGGACGCCTCGACGCCACGGCCGATCTTCGCGCCCAGCATCCGCAGCCAGATCGGGGTGAGCATCGAGGCGTACAGCGGGTACAGCCAGTTGCGGGCGGCGTCCATGATCCGCTCGCTGCACCAGGCCTGCCAGGCGGTCCGGGAGTGCACGGGGTGGAAGCCGGGGCTCAGTCCGATCGACAGCACCCGGATGGTGACGAGAGTGAACGCGGCGAACACCGCCAAGGCGAGCAGTGCCCCGGGGATCGACCACAACGCGGCGCGCAGGGCGAGTTCGGGGAGCCCGTCGGCGTCGCGGACGCCCCACACCACCGGGGCGAGACCGGCCACGAGCGCCACGAGCGGCATCCCGCCCAGGAGCACAGCGGAGAGCTGGTAGATCAGGCTCCACACCCTGCTGTGCGGGGCGGGCTCGGACGGCCAACTGGAACCACGCTTGCCGCGCTTGAGGGCGGGCGATCCTGCGTAGCGCTTACCGGCCTTGACCGTGCCCACCACGGCCGAGCCGATCTCCACGAGGGCACCGTCGCCGATCGAGGCCCCGGGCAGCAGGGTGGAGCGGGCCCCGATCACGGCGTGGGCGCCGATCTCCACGGCCCCCACGTGGACCACGTCGCCGTCGACCCAGTGTCCGGCGAGGTCGACTTCGGGCTCGATCGAGGCACCGTCACCCACGGTGAGCAGTCCGGTGACCGGCGGCAGGGTGTGCATGTCCACGCCGCGGCCGATCTTCCCTCCGAGCAGGCGCGCGAAGGTCGTCAACCAGCCGGCGCCGGCCAACGACACGGTGTTCGAGCTCTCCACGAGCCGTTCGGCGGCCCAGAGCCGCAGGTGCACCGAGCCGGCGCGCGGGTACACGCCCGGCTTCACCCCGATCAGCAACAGCCGGCACAGGCCGGCGGTCACGACCATGCGGCCGGCGGGCAACAGGAGCAGCACCGCCATCACCGCCAGGACCCACCAGGGCACGGGCTGCGCCCGGGTTACGCCGAGTCCGGCACCGACGTTGTTCGCCACGCCCAACCAGGTGAGCCACTGCAGGCCGGTCACGGTCAGCAGCGGGATGGTGGCCAGGATCTGCGCGAACTGCGCCCGGCGGCCCACGGGCCGGACGGTGCGCGGTTCGACCTCGGCCTCGGGCTCGAGTTCGTCGAGGAACTCGGCGAAGTCGCCCAGCCGCGAGCGGTCGTAGATGTCGCTGACGGTCACGGCGGGGAAGCGCTCGCGGACCCGCACCACCACGTGCGCGGCGGCCAACGAGCCGCCGCCGAGGGCGAAGAAGTCCTCGTCGACTCCGGAGACGTCGGCGCCCAGTGCCGCCGACCACAGTTCCGCGACCCACGCCTCGGTGCCGTCGAGCTCGGACTCGGCGGCGGAGGTGGCCGCCAGCGGCCAGGGCAGGGCGGCGCGGTCGACCTTGCCGGAGGTGCGGGTGGGCAGTTCGTCGACGAGGGTCAGGCGCGGTACGACTCCGGCGGGCAGGTGCTCGCGCAGGATGCCGGCGGCCTCGGCCAGGTCGAAGCCCGCCGGGTCCTCGGCCACGAGGTAGGCCACCAGTACGGGCTGGCCGGCGTCGGTCTTCTTCACCGCCGCCGCGCCGGCGCTCACCCCGGGCAGTGCCGAGA
>CAMNYG010000193.1 GCA_946570335.1 uncultured Dietzia sp.
GTCGACGCCGCCGAGGCCGGCTGAGCCTCCCCGGCCACCGGGTGGCCGGGTGGCCGGGTGTCGAGCCGTCCAGCCATCCGGTGCCTTGACCGACGCTGCGATCGCAGTCGGGTGGCTCAGCGTCACCACGTCGCTCTTTGTCGTCACCACGGCGAACTTTGTCGACATCACCGGTGGAAAAACCGCGCGACGACCGCAGTGGTGTCGACAAACTCCGCGAAGCGCGAACGGCGAACAGGGCTCAGATGGCCTCGGCGGAATGCGGACGACGAAGAGAGGTCACGCGGCGTCGAGGTAGAGGTAGTCCTCCCAGTGCGGACCGATCTCGCGCAGCTGCGACACCAGACGCCAGGTGCGGCCGCGGGGCGCGACGAGCGGGACCCGCAGCTCCCACCCCAGCTCGGACAGCAACTTGTCCGCCTTGCGGTGGTTGCACGGCGCGCACGAGGCGACGCAGTTCTCCCAGCAGTGCGCCCCACCCCGGCTGCGCGGGATCACGTGGTCGATCGTCGTGGCCTTGGCGTTGCAATAGCCGCAGCGGTGCTGGTCCCGGTGCATCAGCGCCGCACGGGTCATGGGGATCTGGGAGCGGTACGGGATGCGGACATACTCGCGCAGGCGGATCACCGACGGCACGGGGATCGAGGTGCCGACTGACCGGACCACAAGCTGGCGGGGATGCTCGTGGACCACGTCGGCCTTGCCGCCGACCAGCATCACGACCGCCCTGCGGGCCGGTAACGCGCTGAGAGCCTCATAGCTGGCGTTGAGTAGCAGGACGCGAGGGGCGGACGAGAGCGGAACGGACCGACCGGGTTCGTGGGACCCGGCCTCACCGCCTCCGGGCAGGGGTTCGAGCCGACCGACGGGCTGTGAACCCCGTTGTCGACACTCCGAGTTCTCGCGCACTGCTGTGCCCATATGTGGTCTCCGCTCATCTGCTCCGAGCCCAGCGCACCATAAGCGTCCGGACCCGTCGTGAACCTCGCCTGCAACGATGATGCACCTTCGGTGAACTCTTCGTGCAGTTAATCAACCGGAGAATCCCCGGCGCCCTTCGACGACCGCACACTCTCCGGGATACATCCGGCCCGTTCGGCCCCCGATCTGGACAATGGGGAGCATGAGCAGCAGCACGTTCTATGACGAGGTCGGCGGCGCGGAGACGTTCCGCAAGTTGGTCCACGAGTTCTACCGGGGCGTAGCGAATGATCCGGCATTTCGAGCGATGTACCCGGAGGAGGACCTGGGCCCGGCTGAGGATCGCCTGCGGATGTTCCTCGAGCAGTACTGGGGCGGCCCCTCCACCTACTCCGAGCAGCGCGGGCATCCGCGACTGCGGATGCGCCACCACCCGTACGTGATCGACAGAGCTGCACACGATACGTGGCTCAAGCACATGATGGCCGCGGTCGACACCATCGATCGCGAGACGATGGACGACGAGCACCGCGCCGCGCTGGTCGACTACCTGAGGCGCGCCGCCGCGATGCTGGTCAACACCCCGGACCAGATGTGAACCCCGCGGCCCACGCCTCCCGCCCGTGGGAGGAGATGGTCCTGTACCAGATCTACCCACGCTCGTTCGCCGACTCCGACGACGACGGGGTCGGCGACCTCCAGGGAATCATCGACCGCATCGACCACCTCGACACGCTGGGGGTGGACGGGGTGTGGCTGTCCCCGATCATGCGCTCCCCCGGTGTCGACCACGGCTACGACGTCTCCGACCCTCGCGATGTGGATCCCCTGTTCGGGGACGTGGGCACCCTGCGACGACTTCTCGGCGCGCTCCACTCCAGGCAGATGGTCCTCATCATGGACCTCGTCCCCAATCACACGAGTTCCCGGCATCCCTGGTTCGAAGCCGCGCTGGCATCCGGGCCGGGAAGTGCCGAGCGCGCCCGCTACTTCTTCCGCGACGGTCGCGGCCCGGACGGTTCGCAGCCTCCGAACAACTGGCCGTCGGTGTTCGGTGGGCCCGCCTGGACCCGGGTGACCGAAGCGGACGGCACGCCGGGCCAGTGGTATCTCCACCTGTTCGCCCCGGAGCAACCGGACCTGGACTCGTCGAATCCGGAGGTCGCCGAAGACCTCGACCGCACGCTGCGCTTCTGGCTGGACCTCGGGGTGGACGGGTTCCGGATCGATGTGGCCCACGGACTCGCCAAACCCGAAGACCTGGCGGATCTGCCCGACGACGTGGAGATCGCCCAGCTCGTCGTGGACCCCCGCGATGCCCGCTGGGACCGCCCCGGCGTCCACGACGTGCACCGCCGTATCCGGCGCGTCCTCGACGACTATCCCGGCACCGCCGCCTTCGGCGAGGTGTGGATCGGCCCCGTCGACCGCTTCGCACGCTACCTCCGAGCCGACGAACTGCATTTCGCGTTCCACTTCGCCCTCACCGGCGCACCGTTCGAGGCCGACGCGATCCGCTCGGCGATCGACTCCACCCTCGACGCGGCACGCGCCTCCGGCTCGGCCCCCACCTGGGCGCTGTCCAACCACGACGTCGTGCGCGAGGTGACCCGCTACGGAAACGGTGCAGTCGGGACAGCCAGGGCCCGCGCCATGCTCCTGGCGACGCTGGCCCTGCCCGGGATCGCGTTCATCTACAACGGTGCCGAACTCGGACTACCCAGCGAGTTCTCGATCCCGCGGGACCGCCTCACCGACCCCACCTGGGATCGCACCGACCACGCCGAGCTGGGTCGCGACCACTGTCGAGTACCGCTGCCCTGGTCGGGCGACCGACCTCCGTACGGGTTCTCGGGTGCCGACGACACGTGGCTGCCGATGCCCGAGAATTGGTCCGGTCTGACGGTCGAGGCCCAGGCCGCCGACCCCGACTCGACGCTGGCGCTGTACCGACAGGCCATTCGGATCCGGCATTCCTGGCCCACCCCCACCACACCCGAAGTGCACTGGACCAGCACACCTGACGGGTGTCTGGGATTCTGGCGCGAAGACGGCCCCGTCGTGTGCATGATCAACGCGTCCCGTCGGTCGGTCCCGCTACTGGACGGCAAGGTGGTGCTGTCCTCGGCACCGCTCGACGCGGGCTTCCTGCCGCCGGATACCGCCGTGTGGCTCCAGCGTTGACGACGTGAAGGAATCGAGAGATGCGACTTTCGGGTAAGACAGCCATCGTGACCGGCGGTGCCGGCGGTATCGGCCGCGGCATCACCCGTGCGTTCGTGAAGGAGGGCGCCTCCGTCCTCGCGGTGGACATCAACGACGAGGCGGGCGCCGCCCTGGTCGACGAACTCGGCGAGAAGGTGCGCTACCTGGGTGCCGACATCTCGGTCGAGGCCAACGCCGAGAAGATCGTCGCCGCCGCAGTTGACTCCTTCGGCGGGGTCGACGTGCTGGTCAACAACGCCCATGCCTCCCGTCAGGCACCGCTGCTGGAGACCACCCAGGACATGCTCGACCTGTCCTTCAACACCGGCTTCTACCCCACGTTCTGGCTGATGAAGGCCGCGCACGCGCAGCTGGCGGAACGTGGCGGAGCAGTGATCAACTTCGCCTCCGGTGCCGGGATCAACGGTCACCCCACCCAAGGCGCGTACGCGGCGGCCAAGGAGGCGATCCGCGCCATCAGTCGCGTCGCGGCCAACGAGTGGGCCCGTGACGGGATCAACGTCAACGTGATCTCGCCTCTCGCCCTCACCGAGGGCGTGGAGAACTACATCGAGGCGAACCCGGGTATCGAGGAGAAGTTGCTCGCCGGGACACCCATGCGCCGGTTCGGTGCCCCGGAGGGCGACATCGGTCGGGTGGCCGTGTTCCTGGCCTCCGAGGACGCCTCCTACATGACCGGACAGACACTCATGGTCGACGGCGGCAGCGTCATGCTCCGCTGATCTTCAGGAGGGTCTCGTGCCTCGCGGGCCCTCGGGCGTCACGCGCCGCCGGCGGTGATCCGTGGGAGCAGGACGTTGCGGACAGTGTCCGGGTTACGTTCGGTCACCACCCACCGGCGGCCCAGGTCGCGGGCTGCGACCGCGGTCGTGCCGGACCCGGCGAACAGATCGACCACCAGGTCACCGGGCCCCGTGGCCACCTCGACGATGCGCCGCATCAACGCCTCCGGCTTGGGCGTGCGGAACCCGTCGACCCCGGCCGCACGCAGCTCGGCCCGGGCGGTGTCGGTCGAGCCGACCTCCTGGGCCAGCCAGATGGACTTGAGCTTCTTGATCCGCCCCGCCTCATGGCGATCCCGCTGGTAGATGTCGACCCGCGGGCCCGAGCGTCCGCGCACCGTGCGGCACACCAGCTCGTCTACGCGCTCGCGAGCCCTGTCCCTGGACCACCGCCACACCGCCGGCGTGAG